>NZ_WOWT01000009.1:0-140205 GCF_009746545.1 Oceanobacillus sp. AG | reverse complement strand
AGTATCCATGAAGAGGCCTCTTTCTATGATGTATTTGCTTTGGTATGCATACATTTATGATAGAGTGCCTCTTCTTTTTTGACTAGGATTTTGCAGAAATCCCACCGAGAACTATTTTACACATACGGTTAAAGCCGTGGGGTTCTTTTGGATTAAGTAGAAGCTTTTCACCAACAATACACTTCTTAAGGTAAGCTTAGCAACTTTACAACATGATGTTGCTATCCCTACACTGTTGCGCCCCTCTAAAGTAGCTTGCTGCCCCCAGAAGATATCGTTCGTAAGTTATGTAAAACATGTTAAAAGCGCAGACAGTACCGAATGGACTGCTGCGCTTTTTCACCTTAAGTGGAGTGTAAATAATTTAAATTATTTGTTGTTATTATTGTTTCGGCGCTCTCGTGTTCGAGATTTTCCACCTTTTTCACCAATATCTTCATAAAAGTCTTGGTCATGGTTCCGTGCAGTTGCCTCGCCACCCTTTTGACCAATTTCTTCATAGAATTCCTGATCGTGGTTTCGGGAAGTAGCTTCTCCTCCCTTTTGACCGATCTCTTCATAGAATTCCCGGTCGTGGTTCCGTGCAGTTGCCTCGCCACCTTTTTGACCAATTTCTTCATAGAATTCGCGGTCATGATTTTGCGCTGTAGCTTCCCCGCCTTTTTGACCGATCTCTTCATAAAATTCCTGATCATGGTTCTGTGAAGTAGCCTCGCCACCCTTTTGACCAATTTCTTCATAGAAATCTTGGTCGTGGTTTCTTGAAGTTACTTTACCACCTTTTCTTCCTGCTTGCTCACGAGACATCTTACCATTATTGTTGTTTTTAACCATTTGTAAAAACTCCTTTCATGATGATAATTCTTGCTCGTACATTACTTTAGATTCCACATTTTATTAAAGTTAAACCCAACAAACGACATTTAATAGAGTTGTTTTCCACTTGTAACATTTGTAACATCTATTTATTTTTCTTCAACTTATCGTAGACCTTTTCGACGGCAATTTCTTTTTCTTTTTTCTCTTTATCCTCTAGTTCAAACTCCATCCGGTCCTCCGGCGGCAGCTGAAAATAAGCATTCTTCTTTGAATCATTATCCTTAGGCAGCATGTCACTCTCTCCTTTCCAATGCTATAAATGGGCATTTATTTCCTCATCAACGTAATTCTTCCGTTTCATCCAGATGAAACCGTCTCCCTTTGTAATAATCGCGACGTCAATTGGCGGTCCTGCTGATTCGGTCGCTCTCGTTACTCGGCGTTTAAATGTCGTCAAGGAGACGAGGGCCTCCGCCATATCTGCCAGCTCTTCTTTTGGCAAGGAACGGACAACACCAAGTAGGGGTTCAATATAATTCCTTTCCTGGTATTCTGTAATAGCACTTTCTATAGACTCATACATTTCTCTACCCATTACTTTCAAGTCTTTAACTTGTTCTTTTGTAAAATCGAGTGATAGACGTTTTTGAATTTCTTCAGGATAATTTCTCAATACACCCGAAATGATATTAAATATAAGATCTTCCATATTCGGTTCGATACCGCTTATGAAGGAGTCAACCATTTCTCTTTGAGCAAATGCGGTAATCGTGGCTGTACCATCATCTTTATCCGTCGTATAACTAATTTTTTTATCTTTTAATTTCTTATATTTCAGTTGACCAAAGATAAATCCTTCCAATCTATAATTTAATAGACGTGGAAAAATATCTTCTTCTCCATATCCGCCAATTACAAATCCAGTACTCCCTACGCTGAAATAGTCCTTCCGAACAGCTTCAAAAGCTAATTTGTAAAACTGCTCTGTCAGTTCTGCCGGAACATCATATTTAATCAGTTCATCGATTATTTCAATAACTACCGAACCAAAGCGTTCTTTAAAAGCATTTTCTTCCATCTCTATAAAATTATTTTCTTCTTTTTGATAGGATTTAATTAGTTGACGAGTAGCTTCCCCAAGCCAGTTGGTAACCCGCTCGGACGAGACCCCCTCCTCCATATGCTCTTTTCTTGCCATTCGTTCTTCCACTTCTTTGACTATCCGTTTTAGATTATCGGAAAAAATACGATACACAATAATTTCTTCGACATATTTATCTCTGAACTGTTCATCTTCATCCAAAAAGCAAAAGAAATCATGGAGATAATCTTTTACATTCGGAAACTTTTTTGTCCCGAGATTATTCCGGTACGCTTTGATAATGACTTCCCAAGGAACTTCCATAAAGGACCCAGCCCCATATATCATGATTCCAATTGAATGTTCTTTCGATAATGAAAATAATTTATTGGCCGTATTATATACTTTTTGTACACCTTCTCTACCGCTTGTTATTGCACTGTCTGCAGCCATTGCGATTCCTTGTTTATTCAGTACTGCCACTTCAGCCGTCATTTTCGAATGCTCCTTTATTGGTTATTTGTAAATCCCTGATTCTATTCAACTAACATTCAGTGGGGAGGTAAGAAACGGTAAGGATCCCCACTGAATGAAGTTTCACTTTATATGTATTCCTTACCCGTGTCACCCAAGTGGAAAACGGAAGCAGCGATATATTCAACTTAGTAGATTAGTTCGTTCAATAAAGGGTATTACAATTAAAAAAATAAAGCAGAGGTGAATAACAAGTATGGCGACATCGATGACAATAAAAATAATCTGTGGTTTACTCGCATTACTGATTGTAGTCCGTTTGTTAGGAAAGAAAGAACTATCTCAAATTACTCCATTTGATTTTGTATATATCCTTGTACTCGGAGGCTTGCTCGAAGAATCGGTTTATGATGACAAAGTCACTGTTTGGCAAGTATTGGCAGCCATTGCCTTATGGTCCCTTCTCATTTACAGTATTGAAAAGATCGTTCAGAAATTCGATATAACAAGGCAAGCAGTAAAAGGAGAACCTACCGTCATTATCCATGATGGTGAACTCGATATAAAAGCTTTGAAAAAGAATAAGCTTGAATCGGAACAGTTGCGTACAATGCTAAGGCAACAAGGCATTTTCTCAATTAATGAAGTGAAATATGGAATACTCGAGCCAAGCGGACAGCTGAGTGTGTTAGAGTATGAACGATCCGTACCAGTCACAGCAGAAATGCTTTCCATCCAACCAAAAGAAGCAGCCCTTAGCTATCTAGTGATTGATGAAGGGAAAATAGTAGGAACAATACTAGAAAAAATCGGAAAAAGTGAAACATGGCTAAAGTCAGAACTTGCGAAGTTAGGCTATACCGAAATCAGTAAAATCTATTACGCGGAATGGTCTAAAAATGACGGCTTTACAATTCGCGGTATGATGAATGAGGTATGAGCTAAAAAGAACAGAAGACAGACCAAGTAGGCCCGTCTTCTGTTCTTTTAGTATCCAAGCTGATTGTCAATTTCAGCGATGATTTGTTTTGATTCCTGATATTCCCGTTCGCGTTTCCGCTCTACTTTCATTCGGTTTGCTAAATTCGATTCGTATTCGGCAATGCTCATTTTATGATATTCGTTCATTGCCTTCTCCATTTCTTGCGTATAATACTCATTATTAACCGAATTAATAATAAACCACTCCTTTGTTTTCTACATTAAAAGGTTAACACAATAACGCTACCCTGCTCAAAGGAGAAATAAACGTATAGGGTGGAGTATTTAACTGGAAATGAACGATGCTGTAATATAAAGAAAGGAAGCATAAACATTTAAGCTTATGCTTCCTTTTACTACCGATTTCACAAATTTTAATTGCTTCCGCCAACCGGAACAACTGCCCCATCATAATTTTCTAAGATGAAGTTTTGGATTTCTTCCGATTGTAAAACATCAACTAATGTTTGGAACGCAGGATTGTCTTTGTCCTTACTGCGGACGGCGATGACGTTTACATACTCTGAATTCTCGTCTTCAATGAATAACGCATCTTCTAGCGGATTCAGGCCTGCATCGATGGCATAGTTTGTGTTGATTGCAACTAATGCATCCGGCTCCGACTCGTACATTTCTGGTAATAACAATGGATCCACATCTGGTGAGAATGTTAGATTCAATGGATTGTCTACAATATCATCAATTGTTGCCGTAGATTTCTCTACACTCTCATCCAATGTAATCAAGTCTTGTTGCTCAAATAATGAAAGAATACGTCCATGGTCAGGAATGGAACGGCTGATGATAATCTCTTGACCATCCTCAATCTCATCAAGTGATGTGATATTCTTCGAGTAAACACCCATCGGTTCAATATGGATTCCATCAATATAATCTAAATCATACCCTGTGTCATCAATTGTTTGATCGAGGAACGGAATATGCTGGAAGAAGTTCGCATCGAGCGTACCCGATTCCAAGTCCTCATTCGGTAATACATAATCTTGATACATCTCGATTGTTATATTGATTCCTTCCTCTTCAAGCAACGGCTTAGCTTCTTCTAAAATTTCGGCATGGGGTGTACTTGATGCGCCAATAACGATATCAACCGGTTCTGTGGCTTCTTCTCCAGCGGTGTTATCTGTATCATCTGCACCATTTGCGGTATCTTCTTTTTCTCCACTTGTACCACATGCAGCCAGCAACAGAATGAATGATAGTAGAATTAATCCTAGAAACTTTCTCATCTTTATTCCTCTCCTTTTTATCTTTTATCTATTTTATTGGTAATGAAATCTCCAATAAATTGAATAATAAATACAATGATCAAAATTATTATCGTACAAATAAACACAAGATCAAAGTTCCGGCGCTGGAAACCATAGAAATAAGCATAATCTCCAAGACCGCCTGCCCCAATTATTCCTGCCATCGCGGTATAGCCGATAAGTGCAATAGCTGTAACGGTCAGCCCTGATACGAGAGCTGGTAAGGATTCAGGTATCAATACTTTAAATATAATCGTACTCGTCTTCGCACCGATTGATTTTGCAGCTTCAATGACACCTTTATCAACTTCCCGGAACGCAATCTCCACAAGCCGAGCGTAAAATGGCGCGCTGCCGATAATTAGCGCTGGTAGCGCAGCACTTGGTCCTCGAATCGTCCCAATAAGGAAATTTGTAAATGGAAATAATAACAGAATCAATATTATAAACGGAATCGAACGGAATACGTTGACAACAGATGCGGTTATTGCATTAATGACTTTATTTTCCCAAATACCGCCTCTTGCTGTAAGAAATAGTAATAATCCAAGAAGTATTCCGATGACCAAGGTGCCTAATAGCGAAATATTTGTCATATAAAAAGTTTCATTAGTCGCTGTTAACAGCTCGTCCATATTCACATTTTCAAACATTTAGGATGACCTCCAATTCCACGGAGGTTTTCGTTTGAACATAGAGAATAGCACGGTCAATTTCCGCATCCTCACCAGTAATTTGAACAAACAATGTTCCGTAACTTCCGGTCTTCGTATTCGTAATCTTGCCTTGGATAATATTGATATCGATGGCAAACTGTTTCGCAAGCTGACTGATTAAAGCTTTGTTTGCTGATTCTCCGATAAATTGCAGTTTGATGAGCTTTCCTTCTGGATTATCTTGCAGCATACTTGGGATCGCATCCTCTTCCTCTGCATTTCCCATCACCTGGCTAACAAATTTCTTTGTTATTTGTTGTTTCGGATGAAGGAAAACATCGAGGACATCTCCCATTTCCACTACTTTTCCCTCTTCCATAACAGCAACCCGGTGGCAAATTTTCCGGATGACCTGCATTTCGTGGGTAATCAGAATAATTGTGAGTCCCATCTTTTCATTGATGTCAACGAGTAGATCCAAAATAGATGTTGTCGTTTCCGGGTCAAGAGCAGATGTCGCTTCATCACAAAGTAATAGTTTCGGTTTGTTCGCCAGTGATCTAGCAATACCGACACGCTGTTTTTGTCCACCACTTAATTCAGATGGATAAGCATCTTCCCGACCAGTTAAACCGACCAAGTCGATCAATTCTTGAACCCGCTGTTTACGCTCCGTTTTGCTCACTCCAGCAATTTCAAGCGGGAATGCAATGTTCTCTGCCACAGTCCGCGACCATAGTAAATTAAAATGTTGAAACACCATTCCAATATCTTGGCGTGCAATGCGGAGATCATTTTTCTTCAAACGTGTTATGTCTTTATCACCTATTGTTACTGATCCACCTGATGGCTCCTCCAACCGATTGAGCAAGCGGATGAAGGTACTTTTACCAGCACCACTATAACCAATAACGCCAAATATTTCTCCTTCTTTTATATCCAGATCCAAATCATCAACTGCAATGATTTGCCTTTCTTTTGTAACGTATTGCTTCCTTAAACCTTTAATGGAAATCAACGTACTATCTCCTTCCAAATAAATCAAAAAAGCGTCTTTCTATTCGAGAACAGAAAGACGCTTTTACCTATAGTTGCATTTCTTGTTCTCTTATCTATCAAGATATTAGCAGGAATTGGCACCTTTCAAACGACTTTGAAGGTTGCCGCGGTTTCACAGGGCCAGTCCCTCCACCGCTCTCGATAAGAGCATACCTATTCAATTAACATAAAGAAATCATAGCATGAGTTGAGTTATGCTGTCAATAGCTTTCCCCAGCGAAGAGCTCAGGCTTATATTCGAAAAGATAACGATAAATATTACCGGTAGAATAGAAAGTATACACTTTCTCCTTTACTTCATTATTCTCCTTAATTAATAAACAAGGCACGTTCTCTATTTTATGTTCGTGTAAGAAAGCTTCTTCAAAATTGGCATTCATTTCATAAAATATTTCTTCGCCATGAATGTCTTCAATTTTTTCAAGTATCGTCCTAGCGATATGGCATGTGCCACAAAATGGCGAATAAATATATAATAAGTAAGAATCTTTCTTTAGCTGTTTTGATATTACTTTCTGCATAGACTCACCTGACTAATATAAAAATGTTGGTCGTACTGAAAAATGTTTTGCAACGAGTAAGGAGGCAAGGATTTTATAAGGGGTAGTTGCGACTTCACGGTAATCCCTGCTAATATAAATATGGTCGGCATGAGGGAGTTCCCGTGCCAGTTGTTTTCGTAGTTTCAAGCCATTTTTATCTTCATCGACAAAGATGTAGACATCATTTTCATCTAAGTTATATGTTTCTAACAGCTCATCAAACCAATGGACGCTTAGTGAGCCGTTTGTACAAATAATCGTGACTTCTTCGCTTAGAATTTCTTCTATCTTACGTTTATCTGTCAACCCCTCCACAATAATAACTTTTTCGGTTTCGTGCGCTATCATACCCTGCCACTCCTTATCCGATCAAATCATCCACCTATTATAGCATATGAAAGAAAGGAGGCTGACTATACTGTTTTATTGTATAGTTAGTCCCCCTCCTTTTTTGTCTTGCTTTAGTATTATTCTTCTATGATTGCTTTGTATTCTTCAGCTGTCAGTAAATTATCCCATTCGCTTGCGTCCTCTAGTTCTACAACGATCATCCAAGCCTGTTCATATGGAGATTCGTTGACAAGTTCTGGGCTGTCTTCCAATTCTTCATTGATTTCAACTATTGTCCCTTTGACTGGTGCATATAGCTCGGAAACTGTTTTTACCGATTCTACACTGCCAAATGAATCGTCCGCTTCGACTGTGTCGCCCTCTTCCGGAAGTTCGACAAACACGATATCTCCAAGTTCATCTTGAGCGAAATCAGTAATTCCGATGCGCACTTTATTGTCGCTCTCTTTCTTAATCCACTCGTGCTCTTTCGTATAACGTAAGTCCTCTGGTAAATTCATCGGTTATCATCCTTTCCGTTTCTTCTACTCCAACTATACAATGGATAGATTAGAAAATCTACTGTACATCACATTTTCTCTTTACCTTCTGTACTAATTCCAAGTTGATTCGTATTCGTCTTCTTTAAAACCAACAGTGATTTTGTCTCCCATCGCTGCTATCGGCCGTTTTATCAACATGCCGTCAGAAGCTAGGTATTCTGCCATTTCTTCAACTGAAGCATCTTTAATCTTCTCTTTCATATTCAATTCGCGATATTTTTTACCGCTCGTATTAAAGAACTTCTTCGGTTCTAGACCACTTTTTTCAATTAATTGTAAAATCTTATCCTTAGATGGTGTATCCTCAACGATATGGACTGCCTCAAAGTCGATATCGTTCGCTTCCAACCACTTCTTCGCATTTCTGCACGTGCCGCATTTTGGATACCAGTAAAAAGTCATACTCATTTTAAAAACCAGCTCCTTTATGTAATTACCACTATTTTAACATAGAAGGTTTGTTGACACATGTATTTGCTACAGAGCTCGTATGGTTTAAAAAAAATCGTCCGGAGCATATTCTATACTCCGGACGAACTGAAATTATACGATATATTTTTCACTTTCGATGAGTGATTTGGCGATTTCCCGTTTCTTCGCAATAACATTCGTCGGTTCATGACGGGTCAATTTACGTAAGGAAGAGAGCATCATCCGTAGAGTATCTCCATCTTCCACCGCAATTAAGATCTCTTTTGCCGCTGCCTCAATCCGATTGAATGCTTCCTGTACATATACTTGTGTATAAAGCAGTTTCAGCTCATTCTTCTCCTCTCCCGTCTGATGAATCGCTTTTTCAGTACGGAGGAGGGCTGATTCCATATTAAAGACATCTCCAACCATATTGGCCAAGTGGACGAGAATTTCTTGCTCATTCTCAAGTTTCTGCATGTATTTCTGTGCCGCCAAACCTGCACCTAAGAGAACAATTTTCTTTGCATTACGCACTAAATGCTTTTCCTGATCAAGTGGTTCTGTGCCAACTTCTTCAGGCATCATCATCATAAGCTCTTCCTGAAGTCCTTGGGCTTTCTGTAATAATGGCAGTTCCCCTTTCATTGCCTTTTTCAGCAATGTTCCCGGAACGAGCAGTCGGTTGATTTCATTCGTACCTTCAAATATCCGGTTGATCCTGGAATCCCGGTAGATTCTTTCTACTTCATATTCCTCCATGAACCCATACCCACCATGCAGCTGAACCGCTTCGTCAGCGGTGCGGTCAAGTAATTCTGTCGCCATATATTTCGTAATCGAGCATTCGATTTGGTACTCAGCAATTGCCCGGGCAATTTCCCGACCGTCCTCAAGTTCTTCATCAGACAAAGCACCCATCCGCTGCTCGAACAATCCAACTGTACGATAAACCGCACTCTCATTTGCATAGATTTCACTCGCCATCGTAGCAAGCTTAGATTGGGTTAGGGAGAAGCTTGAAATTGGTACACTGAATTGTTTCCGTTCATTCACATATTTTGCCGCTAGTTCAAATGCCCGTTTCGAACCACCGACACCACCGACGGCTAGTTTGTAACGTCCAACGTTTAAAATATTAAAGGCAATAATATGTCCTCTACCTTTTTCACCTAGGAGATTTTCTACCGGTACTTCTGCATCTTCCAAAATCAGTGTCCGGGTTGATGAACTCTTAATCCCCATCTTTTTCTCTTCCAAACCAGTGGACACACCTGGATAATCGCGTTCTACAATGAACGCAGAGAAATGTTCACCATCAATTTTTGCATAGACGACAAATACATCTGCGAACGCGGAGTTCGTGATCCACTGCTTTTCCCCATTCAAAATATAATGGGTTCCTGCCTCATTCAGCTTAGCAGTCGCTTTTGCCCCGAGAGCGTCTGAACCGGAGCCAGGTTCTGTCAGGGCATAGGCAGCGATTAGCTCGCCCGTCGCAAGCTTCGGCAAATACTTCTCCTTCTGTTCTTTATTCCCGAAAAACACAATTGGCAGCGAGCCGATACCGACATGGGCTCCATGAGTAATGGAAAATCCTCCCGCTGGTGCCATTTTCTCTGTAATCAAGGATGAGCTAATCTTATCCAGACCAAGCCCACCGTAAGCCTCCGGAACATCTGCACCGAGCAGACCTAGCTCTCCCGCCTTTTTCAATAATTCTACGGAATGTTCGAATTCGTGGTTTTCTAACTTGTCGATAAGCGGGACGACTTCATTGTTAACATATTCCTCTGTTGTTTTCGCAATCATTTTATGCTCATCTGTTAAGTCCTCAGGAGTGATAATGTCCTCACCGGTTAATTCTTCAATGAGGAAGGCTCCTCCTTTAAAAAGTTTGTCTTTTGTTTCGCTCATAATTGATCTTCTCCTTTTATTAAAAGTTAGTTGTAAAGATTAAATTAGCTCAAATACTCCTGCTGCTCCCATTCCACCGCCAACACACATCGTTACAATTCCAAATTGAACATTTCTGCGGCGCATCTCATGGGCTAAAGTTAGCGTCAGCTTCGTTCCCGTCATTCCTAGCGGGTGTCCGAGTGCAATCGCTCCACCGTTTACATTCACAATAGAAGTATCTAAGTCAAGCGCTTCAATAACTCGTAACGATTGGGATGCGAACGCTTCATTCAGCTCGATCAATCCAATATCCGATAACTCAAGACCGGCAATTTCCAGTGCCTTTGGTATCGCCTTCACAGGACCTACTCCCATAATTTCCGGTTCCACTCCAGCTACAGCATAGGAACGGAATTTTAATAAGGGGGTTAATCCTTCTGCTTGGGCTTTCTCGCGCTCCATTAATAGGACGGTACCTGCCCCATCGCTCATTTGCGAGGAGTTTCCA
This sequence comes from Oceanobacillus sp. AG, assembly GCF_009746545.1. NCBI lineage: Bacteria > Bacillati > Bacillota > Bacilli > Caryophanales > Bacillaceae > Oceanobacillus > Oceanobacillus sp. AG. The sequence continues at coordinate 129,611 of NZ_WOWT01000009.1, read as the reverse complement.
GCTGTTACAGATCCCTTTATATGAAATGCAGGTCTCAGTTTAGCAAGGACTTCTGTATTTGTATCTGCGCGTACCCCTTCATCCATTGCAAATTGTTTTGTCTGTTCTACAACCTTATTATCCTTACCGATAACACGTTCTGTGACTTCCACCGAGACAATTTCATCAGCGAATTTACCTTCTTCAATTGCTTTGGCTGCCCGCTCATGACTTTGTGCTGCGAAGGCATCTTGATCTGCTCGGGATATATTGAAACGATTCGCCACTTCTTCTGCCGTATGTCCCATGCCCATATAATAGCCAACCGCATCTTCTACGAGTTTCGGGTTTGGTTTAATGACATGTCCGCCCATCGGAATTAAGCTCATCGACTCTGCCCCACCAGCAATAATCGTATCACTCGCGCCAACCATAATACGTTCAGCACCATAGGCGATTGCTTGCAGCCCGGAAGAACAATAGCGATTAATTGTAATTCCCGGAACTTCTTTCGGAAGACCGGCAAGCCCCGCAATATTTCTTGCCATATTCATCCCTTGCTCTGCTTCCGGCATCGCACAACCGATGATGACGTCATCAATATTTCCGGTATAGTCGCCTGCCCTTTTCAATGTTTCTTTGATTGTCAGTGCAGCTAAATCATCCGGTCTTGCGTCTCGTAAACTACCTTTAATCGCCTTACCGACCGGAGTCCTTGCTCCTGCAACGATAACTGCTTCCTTCACATTTTCTCCCCCTTAATCCTTAGTTGCGTAATGGTTTACCTTTCATTAACATGTGTTGCATCCGGGCTTGTGTTTTCGGTTCACCGATTAGACTTAAGAATGCTTCTCGCTCGAAATCGAGCATTGTCTGCTCATCAATAAGCGAACCTTCTTTAATTCTTCCACCGGATAAGACATAGGCTAGCTTTTCGGCAATCTTTACATCATGTTCAGATGCATAACCGCTCATCTGGAGATTTTTTGCCCCGAGCAGCATTGCCGCATAGCCTGCATTTCCAACGACCGGAATTTTTTCTTTTGCAGGTGCCCGGTAACCTGCATGAGCCAGTGCAAGTACTTTTTGTTTGGCATCGTAAATTAAATGATCTGGATTCGCACTGATCGCATCTTTTTGGTCTAGAAATCCTAGCTCTTGTGCTTCTTTTGCGGAAGTTGATACTTTCGCCGTTGCCACTTTTTCAAAGACATCATTCGCGACCTTCGATAAGTCAAAATCGATCCCCTTTGGCATATTGCGAAGTTGTTTTAGATAAAGTTCTTTCGTGCCGCCCCCACCAGGTATAAGACCGACACCAACTTCGACAAGTCCCATATATGTTTCCGGTGACGCTTGAATTGCAGCTGCAGGTAGCGACACTTCTGCCCCGCCTCCAAGCGCCATATTAAACGGAGCGACGACTACTGGTTTATTTGCATATTTAATGTTTGTCGTCATATTTTGAAACATACGGATGACCATATCAAGTTCATAGAAATTATCATCCTGTGCTTCCATTAACATTAATGCGAGATTAGCACCAACACAGAAGTTTTTACCCTGGTTTCCGATAACAAGCCCTTCATAGTTAGCTTCGGCTTCCTCAATCGCTGTGTTCACCATTTGCATAATATCAAGGCCAATCGCATTATTTGGTGAATGGAATTCAAGTAATAGGATACCGTCATCTAAATCTATTAAACTTGCACCAGTATTTTTCTTGATTACATTTGATTTATTCTTAAAGAGTCTTAGATTCACTTCTTTCGGATTTGTCTTAAGCTTTTCAAAATCATTGCCATTATAATAAGTTATTTCTCCATCTGCTTGTTTATAAAAAGATTCATATCCTTTTTCAATTAACTCTAGCACCCAGCTTGGCACTGTCTCCCCTTCACGTTGCATCCGCTCGGTTGCTTGTTTTAAACCAATCGCATCCCATGTCTCAAATGGTCCGATATCCCAACCGAATCCCCATTTCATCGCTTGGTCAATAGCCGTAATATCATCGGCAATTTCACCGACCAGTTCGGCGGAATAAATAAGGACCGGCTTTAATAAAGACCAAACGAGCTTAGCTGCCGGATCATCAGGCATTGATAGAAGCGCTTTCATTTTGGCGCGAGAGCCTTTTGCCTGCTTTGCCATTTCGATTGCTGGTGTTTGTAATTTCTTTCGTTCACCAAATTCAAGTGTATCCGGATTAATTTCATAAATGACTCCAGCTTTTTTCTCGTAAAATCCCTTTCCTGATTTAGAACCGAGCCAACCATTTTCAACCATTTTCTGCATAAATGCCGGTGGATCAAATACTTCCTTTTCTTTTCCTTCCACTTTGTCATAGACGTTTCGTGCGACGTGCAAGAATGTATCGAGGCCGACTACATCCAATGTACGGAACGTGGCACTCTTTGGTCTTCCGATAAGTGGACCAGTAACCGAATCAACTTCCCCAATACTAAATCCTTGTTCAAGCATTTCCCTTAGTGTGATAAGAAGCCCATATGTTCCAATTCGGTTTGCTATAAAGTTGGGCGTGTCCTTTGCTTCCACAACCCCTTTACCAAGAACATTTTCACCGAATACTTTCATGAACTCAAGTACATCTGGATCGGTATGTGAGGTTGGAATTACTTCCAACAATTTTAAATAACGCGGTGGATTAAAGAAATGGGTTCCTAGGAAATGTTTCTTCATATCCTCACTACAATCTTCAATCATCGCTTCTACAGATATTCCTGATGTGTTGGAACTAACAATACTGCCCTTCTTCCGGTGTTTATCCACATTTGCAAATACTTGCTTCTTGATTTCGAGATTCTCCGTTACTACTTCAATAATCCAATCTGCTTCCTCTAAGCGTTCCATATCATCTTCAAAGTTCCCAATTTCAATCAAATCAAGACTTGCCCTCGATGTAATGGGTGATGGCTTTTGCTTTAATAATGCCTGTTTACTTTTCTCGGTTATCCGATTTCGTACTCTTTTGTCTTCTAGCGACAACCCTTGTTTTTCCTCTTGCACCGTTAATTCAGATGGTACAATGTCGAGCATTTGTACAGGAATGCCGTTATTTGCTAAGTGTGCGGCGATTCCAGACCCCATTACTCCAGAGCCTAATACAGCAGCTCGCTTGATTGACCGTTTCATGTTTTATCCCCCAATCCATATCTTTGAATGAATGCTCATTCATTATTCTTTAAAAAAATAAGAGAACAATCTCTTAACCTGCTTTTAGTATAAAATACTTTCTGATATTTCGCAACAGAGATGTTGATTTTTTTCTAAACCGAAATGATTATTATTTACAAATCGTAACCGTTACGATATGATTAGAAAAGAATTTCATAAGCTGATTGCCATCATTCAGCATAAGTATTCTTGCTCTTCCGCTTATATTAGAGCTCTACTCACCTTTCAGGTCCATGATTGTTGAATATTAATAAGGAATTATTATAGGAAGAATTTCATCGTACAGGAGGATGTTCATTGAGAGTATTGAAACGTAATTTTATCTTTTTATTATTTATTTTATTATTAGCCGGTTGTAACACGGCATCAAATGATACCGACCAATCAAAAGGGACAATTTATACAACAATATATCCGTTACAATTTATCGTTGAGGAGATTGCTGGTGATCTTGTTGAAGTACAGTCCGTTTATCCTCCTGGTGTGGATGAGCATACGTACGAACCTGCGGCAAAGGAATTGGCAAAGATTGCGGAAGGTGATGCTTTTATTTATATCGGCGCAGGGCTTGAAGCATTAGCAAGCACCGCTGCCAGCGCTTTAGAAAATGAAGATGTGAAGTTAATCGAAATCGGTCAGCATGAAGAATTATTCTTAGCCCAAGAAGATGACCATGACGCTCACGAAGATCATGATCATCACCACGGAGACAAGGATCCGCATATTTGGCTCGATCCGATTCGCATGATTGAGATTGCTGAGATTATTCATGATGAGTTAAGTGAACAATATCCGGGGGAAACAGAACGGTTTGCGGAAAACTTTACCCATTTAAAAGAACAACTTCAAGAAATAGATGATGAATTCACAGAATTACTTGCAACAAAGTCAACTAAAAAATTACTCGTCACCCATGCAGCTTTCGGTTATTGGGAGGAACGCTACGGGATTGAACAAATTTCCATCCACGGGCTTTCCACGGAAAATGAACCATCCCAGAAAGAGTTAGTAGAAATCATTGACGTAGTGAAAGAAAATAACATCAATCATATTATTTTTGAACAAAATGTAAAAACTCGGGTTGCTGAAGTGATTCAGCAAGAGATCAATGCAGAACCGTTGATTATCCATAATCTTGCAGTACTCACCGATGAAGATATTAAAGAAAATCGGGATTACCTCTCCATTATGAAAGATAATTTAGCAGTCCTTGATAAAGCAATGAATTGAAAGGATGTGTTCCAATGAATGAACCTATTATAACGATGCATAATGTCAGCTTTTCCTATCAAAACAAACCAATACTCGATGGGATTAATTTCGAGCTTCCAAAGGGCAAGTTTATGGGCCTAGTTGGTCCGAACGGGGGTGGAAAAACCACGCTGATCAAACTGATTCTCGGATTGCTTAAACCAGATGAAGGAAATGTAACATTATTCGGCGTACCACTGGAAAAGTTTCAAGAAAGAAATAAAATCGGGTTCGTCTCGCAAAAAGCAAATAGCTTTAATGCAGGTTTCCCTGCAACTGTTTTTGAAGTCGTTTCAACTGGTCTTACGGCAAAGCTTGGCTATTTTAAATTTTTAAATAAACAAGATAAACAAAACATCCTAAGAGCACTTGAATTGGTCGATATGAGTGAGTTTGCCAATGAAAATATCGGAAAGCTTTCTGGCGGGCAACAACAGCGGGTATTCATCGCTAGGGCACTTGTAAGTGAGCCGGAATTATTGATTCTCGATGAGCCAACCGTTGGAGTTGACCAGGAAAATGTGAAACGATTCTATGAGCTACTAAACAAATTGAATGAGGAACAAAGGATAACAATTCTTTTAGTCACCCATGACACTGAGATTATGACGGAATATGCGACAGATGTTGTCTGTTTAAATAAGACATTGCATTTCCATGGAAATCCTGAAGAATATTGTTCCCTTTCCGATAAAGACCTATCTTTATTTTATGGACATCCAGTCACAACGATTGTCCATCATTCGTAATGGAGGAATATTATGCTAGCTGACTTTTTAAACTATGAATTTTTACGATATACATTTATAACTGGCTTATTAATCGGAATCATCGCTCCATTACTCGGAACTTTCATTGTCGTCCGCAGACTTTCTTTAATTGCGGATGCCTTATCCCATGTTACATTGGCAGGGATTGCCTTTGGGTTAATGATCGAGAAGTTACTTCTTATCACCTTCCCCCCTCTTTACAGCGGGATGGCCTTCTCCGTCATCGGTTCCATTTTTATTGAAAAGCTGCGTACGGTTTATAAAACTTATCAGGAATTGGCAATTCCGATTATCCTTTCTGCCGGTGTCGGATTAAGTGTTATTTTCATATCTCTAGCTAATGGATTTAACACGGACTTATTCGGGTATTTATTTGGATCAGTTTCCGCTGTAAGTCAAAGTGACTTCTTATTGATTTTCATAATATTTATTATCGTAGTTCTGATTGTCACTTTTTTCTATAAAGAACTGCTTACTCTATCCTTTGATGAAGAACATGCAACGATCTCAGGCATTCATACGAAACACATTCACCTGTTATTTATTGTGCTAACTGCTCTTGTTATTGCTGCTTCAATGCGGATTGTTGGAGTCTTGCTCGTCTCCGCTCTTATGACCCTCCCTGTCGCTGCAGCGATGCGGATTGCAAAAGGGTTTAAACAAATGTTGTTTTTATCTATTTTGTTCGGTGAAATTTCTGTTATCATTGGTATTATAAGTGGATATTATTTAAGTATCCCGCCAGGTGGAACAATTGTCATGATTGCCGTCACGATTTTACTGTTAGCAATCGGATTTAAACCGAGTCGGAAATCACAACAAGAAATGAGGGAAGCCTAATGAATTTACAGAATGCAATGGAAGTGCTAAGAAAGAATGGGTATAAATCAACTGGGCGCAGGAAAGATATTTTAACCTTTTTTGAAAAAGCCGATGGATACCGGACAGCGAAAGAACTGCATCAGTTTATGGAAGATAAATATGAAGGAATTAGTTTTGACACCGTGTACCGGAATCTACATTTATATGATGAAATGAAAATACTTGAAAGCACAGAGTTAAATGGGGAAAAACACTTCCGGATGAAATGTGCGACCCACCATCATCATCATTTTATCTGCAGCAGGTGCGGAAAAACGAAAGAAATTAATATTTGTCCGATGGATGAAGTTGAAAATAAACTAGAGAACTACATGATCGAGGACCACAAATTTGAAATCTACGGCCTCTGTCCCGAATGCCAAGTCGCATAAATAACCAACTCACCTTTCTCATTTTTGGCCAAAGTGAATTTTCATTTTGAATGAGAATTACTTTCATACAGCGTAAGTGTCCAGCTCTTTCAGTTTTTTGGCGTTCTAATTACCGTTCAGTTGCCCGGCGGACGGATGCTTTCCACGGGCACGGCCTCAGCCTCCTCGGAAGAAAAGCACTTCCTGCGGGGTCTTCGGACACGTGCTTTTCCCGTTGGAGTCACCGTCCGCCGGGCAACTGAACTGATAGAGAGGGTTATTATTAATGGAAACTAACCCACCACTATGATAAGCGATCCTAATTTCTAAAATGAAAAATAGTGTTCCAAATTAGGTTTACCCTCGGAGCAGTCCAGACACCTCGAGACTCCTGCAGGAGGAAAGGCATAGGTGAGACCCCACAGGGCGACAGCCCGAGGAGGCTCACCAGCCGCCTGCGGAAAGCGAGAGGTGTCTGGACTGCGAACCTCCAGGTAAGAGTTGCACTTACGCTGTATGAAAGGAAAGCAATTCACAGCTTCTTTCGATTACAAAAGTAAATATAGCTGTTTATCCTGTGAATGTTGAGTAAGTAATGAAAGACTTTTTCGTTTAATTCGTGTATACTACTACTAGATATTATAGTTTAGGAGTTTATAAGATGAAAAGAACGAAAGCTTTTATTGCAATTATACTAACAATCGTTGCGCTTGCCTTCGTTGTTTTTGTAGGCATTATGCAACAGAAATTTACCAATCCAGACCTCGCTTCTATGTCATACCCACAGACAGATACGGAGAGTGCCACAACAGACGAAAAGAACGAATCCGATGAAGAGGAAGCAAAAGATACAGATACTGTAGCTGGAGCTGTTGGTTCGGTTGTAAATGACGAAGAAGCCGACGATACAGTAGATGCTGAAGAAATAGAAGCAACAACTTCAACAAGGACCGTAGAGGTCGAGACCTTAAATGCAAGAAGCGGACCTGGTGTTGATTATGATTTAGTCGGCGTACTTGTCATGAATCAACAAGTCGAAGTTGAAGATCGCGGTGAAGAATGGGTAAAGGTAACAACCGATGAATTCACCGGCTATGTGAATGCAAAATTTTTATCTGAAGAATAAGTTGAAAAAGTAAGAAGAGGTGGGAGTGTCCTACCTCTTCTTACTTTTTATGCGAGCACCTCTTCTAACACTTTTGTTTCTTCATGGTCGAGCATATTCTTCTGTAAAACGGCGTCAATTGGGCGATGCATAAGTTTCCCAAGCTCTTTCGTACTGTCTCCTTCTCCAACCATATAAAGCTGTTCCCATTGATTGTTTTTGGCTATCTTATCTAATTTCGGGGCAATCTTTTTATACCAGCGATGTTGGTTAGCAGCGAATCTCGATTCAAAACTATCCTTATGCACATTGGGACCACCCGCTCCTGCAGTAGATGGGCGCCTTGGGCCTTGTTTTATCTTCCAATCTTCTGTATCTACATCGAGTTCGAAATATGTTATCTCCTTTACCCGATTCGCCTCTGAATCGATCACTTTAACTTGGTTCTGCTGCACGAGAACGATACCAAGCTTTGGATACTTTTCGCTTAGTTCAATAAGTTGATTAATCTCCGGTGTTTCCTGCCAGTAGAACTCATCCTCCAACCGCATTTGTACACATTTAGCAAACCACACATCATCATCTGCCGTCGCATAAATAATAATGCCACGCTGGAGTTGCTGCTCATTCTCCTTAATAAAATCCATCGCTTTCTTTTTAACCTTTTTAAAATTATTTAATTCCTCTGTATTATCATCTTGCTGTAAGTATGTTTCGAAGTTTCTCATCCCGTTCTTCAAGTGGATCTTCCATTCTCCCCCTTGCTGGTTCGGGTCTGATCTATCCGTGTTTAAATACATCGTAAAGACCTTGTTCGCTCCTTCTTTCCGCACATCCTTAAGCCAGTTAATCGTTTCCGTAATAGTAAGACTCACTCCATCGCCTCCTATAGAAAAGATAATTACTTCTTCTTGTATTTATCCTTAATAGAGAGTAGTTAAACATAAGACTGTTTAGCTTACAACAAAAAAGCAGGCAATTTGCCCGCTTTTCTATCTGAACCATTATGGTTTAATTATCTTCACTTTTTTAATCTGGTAACCATCCATTTCCTCGATTATAAAACGGTGGTTTTCATATTCAATAATGACGCCTTCCTGTGCGTCCAGGTTTGTCGTAAACATCCATCCCCCGATAGTGTCGACTTCATCATCTACCAGCTCGATACCGAGGATTTGATTCACATCTTCCAGATGAAGTTTTCCAGATACAATGAATGTCTTATCATTTACTTCCTGTACGTCAGGTATTTCATCTTCATCAAATTCATCACGAATATCACCAACGATTTCTTCTAAAATATCTTCAACCGTAATTAAACCGGCTGTTCCGCCATATTCATCATTGACAATTGCCATATGGATCCGTTCTTTCTGCATTTTGAGCAGCACCTGCTTAATCGGTGTAGCTTCAGACACATGCAGAATTGGCCGAATAAACTGATCAATTGTAACATGCTTATTTTGGTGATATCCTGTGAGAACTTCTTTCAAGTTTACTAACCCGATAATATTATCTTTATCCTCATCCGCTACCGGATATCTTGTATATTGTCCTTCAAGGATAACATCCATATTTGATTCTAAACTATCTTTTTTAAAGAAATATACCATTTCAGTTCGAGGTATCATGATTTCCCTTGCTACTCGCTCATCAAACTCAAAAATGTTGTTTACATACATCATTTCCGATTGATTAATTTCACCACTTTTATAACTGTCAGCGAGAATTAAACGCAGCTCTTCTTCCGTGTGGGTCTCTTCATGACTGCTGATTGGTTTGAACCCCATAGCAAGAATAATTAGCCGAGCTGTACCGTTTAAAAGCCAAATGAACGGGTAAAGTAAACGATAGAACCAAACAAGAGGTCTTGCAACAAATAAGGTAACTTGCTCCGCCTTTTGAATAGCAACCGTCTTTGGTGCGAGTTCTCCAATTACAACATGTAGAAAAGTTGCAATCAGAAAGGAGACCGCAATTGCTATCGTCGTAACCATTCCAGTACTAACATTAAAATAAGAAATGACTGGATAGAGCATTTTCTCAAATGTCGGTTCCGCGAGTCGTCCAATCCCTAATGCAGTGATTGTTATTCCGAGCTGACACGCTGATAGATATTCATCCAAGTGGGTGATTATTCTCTTTGCAGCAATTGCAGATTTTTTCCCTACTTCGATGTGTGGTTCAAGTTGTGTACTTCTAATTTTTACAATCGCAAATTCCGCCATTACGAAAAATGCGGTTAATGCAATTAGTACAGCAACTGCAAGTAAGTTAATTATGGGCAATACGTCCAATTAGTGTTCCTATGCACAAGCAATAGGAACTTCACCTCCTAAGTGCAAATATAAATTCATTTTTATTTCAGATTATTAGTTGTGATTGGCTCCATTTTATTATAATATATCCAACCATACCCGTCTATACAGAAGATTTTATTTTTTAAAATTCAGGTTCAAAATTTAAGGATAAAATACGAAAAAAAATCCATCCTACAGATAGGATGGATTTTATGAATTGTTTACTTTATTATCTTACGCTGCGTACGTGGCCTGAGAATTTATCAGCCCAGTAACCGCTAGACATGTCTGCTACTGCTAGACCAGTAGAGTTCTGTGCACCGATAAACTTACCGCCACCAAGGTAGATACCTACATGACCGTTTGTTTTATATGTGTTGAAGAATACAATGTCACCCGGTTGCATATTACTTGCGGAAACCTTCGTACCAACACCTGCTAGTCCTGCAGTGCTTGACGGTACGGAAATTCCACCTTGAGCAAATGCCCAGGATACAAATCCAGAACAGTCAAATCCACCTGGTCCTTTTCCTCCCCATACATATGGAGTGCCAAGGTGAGCGAATCCAGCGTTCATTGCAGTTTCAACACCGCCAGACGCTGCTGGACGGGATGAATCAGATGAATTAGTTGAATTAGTTGAATTAGTCGAATTAGTTGATTTTGATTTCGGTTCTTCTTTTGAAACAGTTGATAAGTTATTGTTGCTTGAATTATTGTTACTTGAATCATTATTATTTGAACTATTGTTATTTGATTCATTGCCACTTGCATTCGTTTCGTTACTTGCTACCTGAACTTCAGGAGCAGGTTGTGTTAATTCATTAATGTTCTGTCTAACGTCTCTTTCAAGGGAAGCAAGCTCGCTGTCTTTCACTTCAAGTTCTTCTACTTTTGCAACAAGTGCTGCTTCTTTATCTTTGATTTCTGCCTTTTTATCTTTGTTTTGTGTTTGTTGAGCTTTGATTGTTTTCTCAATTCCTTCAAGCTCGACACGCATTTCTTTTAATTCATCAAGTTTAACAATTACCTCTTCTTGCTTCTCTTCAACTTTAACTTTATCAGCGTCGATTTGTTCCATTAATTCAGCATCAGAATCGCTAATTTTGTTAATTGCACTTACACGGCTAATGAAATCCATGAAATTTTGCGAGCCGAATAACACTTCAAGATAAGAAATGTTACCACCATTCTTTTGGTAAGCTGATGCGCGTTCTTTTAAAATGTCGAAACGTTTTTCAATCGCTTCTTCAAGTTCTTTGATTTCCGCTTCAAGCTTGTCTACTTGCTCTTCTGTTGCAGTAATGGATTTTTCATTTTTCTCCATTGTTGCTTTGTTTTCGTCAAGCGCTTTATTAACACGGTCAATTTCATCATTTAAATTCTCTAAGTCTATTAATAAATCAGCAATCTCCGCTTCTGCCTCGGATAAGTTTGCTTTAATCGTTCCTCTTTCATCTTGAATTTGCGTTTGCTTGTCCTTCAGGTCATCAATAGATTCTGCTGATGCGTGATCAGTAAAAAACACACTGCTCAAACCTACTACTGTTACAGTAGCCATCGTTACTAAGGTCTTTTTCAATTTCTCGTTCCCCACTTCCTCACTACTATTGCATCTCTTTATGTATGTTCATGAAAGCCTACCTGCAAATTCGTGTCATTAATTTATATTATGTATTATTTTCATTTCAATGGTATTGTAACACCGAAAAATTGCAGTCGTGTTATCGTTATATTACAGTTATGTTTCAATTAATGACAAATTATTTCCTTAATAGAGAAAAAACATGCAATATCCCTCGGGCATACTACATGTTTAGACGTATATTTTCCTAATAGAGGACGATATATTATTAAAATCCTTTCATTTCACCTGATAATTTAAGACTGATAGAAAATTATACAAGATTATGCTGGAAAGCATAGATAACTGCCTGGGTTCGATCCTGTACCTCTAATTTTGCTAAAATATTACTTACATGGACTTTCACTGTTTTCGTTGCAATAAACAACTCATCGGCTATTTCTTGGTTCGTTTTCCCAGCTGTAAGAAGAAGCAGGACTTCCTTCTCCCGTTCTGTCAATTGCTCATGCAACGCTTCCTCTTGAGAATGGCGCATCCGGTTCATTAATTTCCCGGTTACTTCAGGTTCCAAGATCGATTGGCCTTCATGAGTTGCGCGGATCGCTTCGGCTATTTTTTCAGCCTTGGAAGTCTTTAGCAAATAGCTTTTCGCGCCGGCTTCAAGCGCTGGGTAAACTTTTTCATCATCGAGAAAGCTTGTAACGATGATAATCTTTGCTTCCGGCCACTCAGAAAGGATCTGTTTCGTAGCTTCGATTCCATCCATTTCCTTCATGACTAAGTCCATTAAAATGATATCCGGCTTCCATTCAAGAGCTAACTTCACAGCTGGTTCTCCGTCATCAGCTTCAGCTACGACTTCAATATCCGGTTGTGCGGACAGATAAGACGCTACGCCAATACGAACCATTTCATGATCATCGGCAAATAATACAGTTATCATCATTCTTCCTCACTTTCTGTTTGAATAGATGCTCTTTCTTCTTGATCCGCTCCTGTAGGTAGGGGAACTTTTACCTCAAGCTTCGTGCCTTGATTCGGTAAGCTGACAACTTTGAACGTTCCACCGATTTCATATGCCCTCTCCCTCATATTATGGAGGCCATAGGAACTAGTTTTCACGCTTTCCATGTCGAAACCTACCCCATTATCTGAAATACGTAAAATTACCGTACCTTCTCGCTTAATGAGCAACACATGAAAACTCGTGGCTTGTGCGTGGCGCAATGTGTTGGACATCGCTTCTTGAATGATACGGAACAGTTGGTCTTCAATTCCCTTATCAACAGAAAGTTCTTCTGCTGTCCACGATATATCAATCGTAATTTTCTGTTGCATTTCAACAAGCAATTCTTCCACACCTTGAACAAGAGATTTCCCTTTTAACGCAACTGGACGCAGGTGTAGAAGGAGTGCCCGCATTTCCAGCTGGGATTGTTGCAGCATTTTTTCCACTAATTGTAATTTCTTCTTCATTTCATCATCTTCAGGAGCATTTTGCAGATTGAGAGCTGAAATCATCATTGATGCCGCAAAGAGTTGTTGACTTACAGAATCATGTAATTCACGGGCAAGCCGGTTCCGTTCTTGGACGACAATTTCTTGTAAGCTCTTTTCTCGTTCTTCCGCTCTTTCTGTTGCAAGTCTTTGCGCGTTTTCCGTTTGCTGATCTATTCGTGATTGAATGAGTTCTAGACGCTTTTCAATGCTTTTCAGTTCGTGATACGGTTCTTTTTCCTCATCAAGTCTCTGCCCCTTACTTAGTCTGTCAAGCTTACGTTCAATCCGATGCAGTCGTTGTCTCCAGTACCAACCAGTTGATATCCCGAAAATCGTTCCGCCTGCTAGTATGAAACCAAACACCCAGATTAAGAAAGAAACATTGCCAATCTCGGTTTCCCACAGAATCGCATAACTGTCCGGAGGGAAAACAGTGAACACAAGTGTGAGGACGACCGCTGAAAGTAAGATACTAAACAGAATGCCAGTGAATATATGGCGGATAATCGTACTCATATACGCTTCACCTCAATATCTCCAGAAAATAGCGAGGTGACGATTTTTACACGCGTTGTTGCGTGATCATAATCAGCCGTTTGATAAAAAATCGATTTATTAAAAAGTTTTTCATGACTTTCGTGGAAGATATGGGCATTACCGAATATAGCACTGTGGTGGATACTGACCTCCACTTCATAAGGTACATATATTTCAATATTACCCAGACCATGACGTATTGAAATAATTGCTGTGTCATTCGGGATGACGGTATTACTTAAATCAATAACCTTATCACCAAGTAAGCCATGAATGTTCACATCTCTCCACTGGTAAGCAGTCTCCTCCGTATACTGGTCATCCAATACGGTATGGTCAAATAAAGGTTCCACACGACTGAGCGGCTCGTTTAGTGCTTCATCGTCGGGAAGCTTGGGATAGATTCTATCGGTTCTTTTCGTTGAATCATAGTATCTCATCGCAAAGATAACAATTGCTGCAATAATAAGGAATCTAACTGCCATAAGACTCAGTATCGAAAAAATGAGACCAATAAGACTAAGCCAAAAGACAATTTTACCCCAGAGGGTATAAAAGTTCTTCCAGCTAATATAGACTAAGAACCCGCATATAATAGCGGGGATAATTGTTCCTCCAAAGGAAAATACAAATTCAGCCATGAGAAGGAGGATGCCGATGATTAGAATCCAGTTATATGATTTTGTCGGTAATTGCTTGAACATGACGGCTCCCCCTTACCTTTTCAATCGTTTAAGGCGCAGATTTCATCTACGCCTATATAGTATATCATTTTCCTTGGAGCTTATCGCATCTTATTCCACATTTTCTTTATCTTGTAATTCTTTTTCAAGCTTAGCAATTTTACTATCGAATGTGCTCTTATAATAGGAGCTATTCACCTTGTATTCCAGATTCTCAATATACTGCTCCAGTTCGGCAAACTTCGCAAATGGTTTATCGGATACATCATCAATTACTTGGTTCATTTGCTGATTCGCCCTTGCAATATTTTCTCTACCCATTAATTCCATTCGGCGCATATGCATATCTTTCAGGCGATGCTTCATTTCTTCATATTTATTTTCCAGTGTAACGAGTTGTTCTATTGTTTCTTCCCTGCTTTGTTTTAAGCGGGCTGCACGCTTCTCATACTCTTCATACTCTTTCACTGCAAATTCATATAAATCGGTTTCTCCTGCTTGCTCTGCAATGTCTGCTTGTCTCTTGCGCTTATCTGCTAAATCTTGAGCTTGTAAATATTCACGAGAGAATTCATCTTTCAATTTGTACTGGCGCTCAATCATCTTTCTGACTTTTTCCTTTTCCAGTTCGCTTTGGCGCAAGTATTGATTCAATGCTGCGACTGGATTCTTTTCCTCTTTCTTATCCATTAAATGATGCAAGTCTGCTGAAATATTATCCATGATGCGTGTAAAAATGTTTGTTGACATAATTTATTCTCTCCTTTTAAATTTAATTATTGATGTAAATCTGCCCATTCCCGTTCGAAATTCGTAAATGGATCGTCATCGTTCACCGTGTGGACAACTGGTTCTTCCTTCCAGCTCTTCATGATCAAATACAATACATAAACAGCTGCGACACCAATGATTGCATAGATGTTCGACAAGCTGATGCTTAACACAAGCAATCCAACTACAATCCAGCCGACTTTTGCACCCGTTGAATCCGTTGCGACAAACTTTTTAAACACGATATACAACAACCAGAGACTCAACCCTAAAATAATCATTGGTCCAATATTGGCAAGCAACACGAAAAATGCAATTAATCCCCCAACAAAGAGTAAAAATTTCTTCATGTGACAGCCTCCTTTCTTGATCTTGACTCCATCTTACCGCGGAAAACAAAACCTGATAATGAGCCCCAGACATAAATCCAACTAAGCCCCAAGACGTATTTAGTGGGACACTGGGGTCAGAGGTGTTGTCCCACTGCGACTGGTGGGACATGGGGTCAGTGTAAATGTCCCAGTTATACGCACCTAAAAAATGCACAAAAAAAGAACGGCATATCACCATTCTTTTCATTTTCTCCATTTTTTTATATATATAAATGCCATCAAAATGACGCCTGCTCCAAGCAATGAATAAACAATTGTCGAATAAACGTCCATAATTCCTAGAATAGCTTCCCAGTTCTCACCAAGGAGGACACCCACTGCTACAAGGAGAGCATTCCAAATCAATGTTCCGAGTGTTGTTAACAGGATGAATGCGGAAAATTTCATATTCGACATCCCAGCTGGAATAGAAATAAGACTACGAACGAGCGGCACCATCCGACAGAAAAACACTGTCCAATATCCAAATCTATCAAACCAGGTATCCGCTTTACGAATATCCGCTTTTTCAATTCTAAGAAGATGACCGAAACGTGCCACAATTCTCTCCAAGCGCTCCACATCAATCAGGAGGCCGATGCTATACAGAATCATCGCACCGATAACGGAACCCAATGTCGCTGCTGTCATGACGCCAATTACTGTTAGATTTGCATACGTGGTCATGAACCCTCCAAAGGGAAGAACGATTTCAGATGGGATGGGCGGGAATAAATTTTCCAACGTCATCATAAGAAAAATACCCAAGTAGCCGAACTTTTCCATTATATATGTGACCCAGCTTTGCATGCATACCTCCTGACTTTCAATTTACCTTGCTATTATGGATACTTGTCCATTAAACGCTTCTCTATAATATTTATATACAAACTACCATGAACTTAGAAGCTATAAACCAAATTCACGTGCAATCAGTTCATAAGATTTTTTACGAGCCGCAAAATCATGCGTAATTGTAAGAATCATAAACTCGTCCGTACCATATTCCTCACTTAGTAACTCAAGCGATTTCCGAACAATATCCGGCGTTCCAACAATTTGCCTGTCACCGGATTTACGCAAAAGTTCGAGATCTTCATCTGTAAACTTATATTTATTCACTTCAGTAATAGAAGGAATTTTTCCATTTCCCTTCCCTTTATCCTGCATCCATTTCCATATTTGATTGCTTTTCGCAAGCTGCTCCGCTTCCTCTTTCGTCTCCGCACAAATAACGTTCACCGTAACAATTGCTTCCGGCTCTCCCTCCTGGAAGTTTTCAAAGTAACCGCGCACAATTGACGGACCGTCTGCATCACTCATAAAGTCGCCAAACACATATGGCAGGCCTTTCTCGAGCGCTAACACTGCACTTTTCTTGCTCGTGCCAAGAAGCCACGGGACCGGTTGTTCTTTCGGAACAGGTTGTGCAGAAACCTTAGAGAAAAGATGTTCTTCAGGAAAATCACGGTTCAAGAAATGGAGTAATTCATCCAGTTTTTCCGGATAGTTTTTCACCTGTTCAAGAAAATTATCTACAAGCGCAATCGATGCCTCTGCTGATCCGCCCGGCGCTCGTCCAAGTCCAAGGTCTACTCTTCCGGGATATAAAGTAGCCAGCAGGTTATATCTTTCAGCTATCTGGTACGGCCTATAGTTTGGTAAAAGAACCGCCCCAGAGCCGATGCGAATGCGATTCGTTTTCGAACCGATAATACCAAGAATGATGTCCGGTGCGGGACTTGCTAATCCCGGGAAGTCATGATGCTCGGCAATCCAATAGCGGTGAAATCCTAATTTTTCCGCCGTCACAGCGAGATCAATCGTCGCTTCCAGTGCCTCGTTTGCAGTTTTTCCATTTGGAATGGGAACCTGATCAAGAATACTTAGTTTCATCTTTTATACCTACCTTCCTTGTTCGAACAAAGGCGCAAGCGCCCTTACAGGCTAAGAACGCGATTCTTTACGCGGGCGTCTGGAACTGCGATTACTCGTCCCACCAAAAGATCTGCTAGTTGCTGGGCGCAGAGCCGGACGTGGCTAACCCTGGATACCTAAATTATCACTGCATTTTTATTTTATAGTTTCCTACACTAGAACAAGAGGTGGGACAACGCCTCCGTCCCCAATGTCCCACTGGGACAAGTGCTCTGACCCCGTGTCCCGTTTTATATTTCTACCTGTTTGGATTGGATGTAGTGGTAGAGTAATTGTTCGGTGTTTTTTAGGGAATCTTCGTGGGTGCGTTCGTATGCGTGGGAGGCGTCGATTCCTGGACCGATAAGGCCATGGACGATATCATGCCCGCTTCGGATTGCCGCTGACGCATCGGATGCGTAATAAGGATAGATATCTAACTTGTAGCCGATATGATTTTCCTCGGCTAAATTAGCTAAATTCTTGCGCAATCCATAATGGTATGGTCCGCTACCATCTTTCACACAGATAGAAACCGTGTATTCATCCGTGGACTGACCTTCCCCCATTGCTCCCATATCAACCGCTACATATTCGACCGTTTCCGCTGGAATATTAGAATTTCCTCCATAACCGATTTCTTCATTATTAGATATCAGAAAATGGGTTGTATAAGGTAGACTAAGCTTTTCATCTTTGATTCGTTTCATTAGTTGGATAAGCATCGCAACACTCGCTTTATCATCTAAATGACGTGATTTGATGAAGCCATTATCTGTTATTTCAACACGGGGATCGAAGGAGACAAAATCTCCCACCTCGATGCCAAGCGCTCTTACTGCTTCCGCATTTTCCACTTTGGCATCAATTCGCACTTCCATTTTTTCTTGATTATATTTAGCATCCCGCGCATTTTTATAGACATGTACAGATGTCTCATGATGTAAAATCGTTCCGGTGAAGATTTTCCCTGAAGACGTCTCAATCTCACAATATTCCCCATCGATTGAGTGATACGTAAATCCACCAATTAAATCCAATCGGAGACGACCGTCACGCTTAATTTCTTTCACCATGGCACCTAACGTATCGACATGAGCAGTAAGCATACGATGTTCGTTTTCATTCTCACCTGGAATTGTCGCAATCAAGCCGCCTTTTCTATTTCGCTTATGTTCAATTTGTAAATCTGTTAAAATCTCTTCAATAAAAGAAATTACTTTTCCAGTATTCCCGGAAGGACTCGGAATAGAAACAAGTTGTTTAATTAGGTTTTTCGTCTCTGAAAGATTTGGATAAGTCGCCACATGCATTCTCCTCATTCTTTTTCTTTTATTTTATCATAAAGTGAAACTTCATTCAGTGGGGGATTCATTACCTCTCCACTGAATGTTAGTTGAACAGAATCAGGCATTTATGGACTGTTTATCCCCCACCCTCACATGTTGGACTTCCCTCATGTTTAGAAGTGGGGGTATTACAAACCTTTAATGCGTGATAAACAGTAAAGCTTAGTCCTTTTTCGCTTCTATATCTGCAATCTCATCAACTAAGGCTTCAGCTGCCCTGCGATAATAATTACTCATATTAACAAAGGATAGTACGAGCAGCACCTGATTCAAATAGCTATCATCGAGTTGCCCGGCATCCACCTCGCGCACTATTTTCTTACTGTCTTCGGTAAAACGTTCGAGATTACTTCCCGAAAGCTTTATAAAGGATTCATATAATGGCCCGAGATCAAGTGTTTCTTCCATCATCTGCTGATTAAGTGATTCCAGTGTTGTCTTAATATCCCGTATTGCAAGAATCGTCTTCATTTCATAAATCAAATCAATGAGCATGACATGTTCCGGGGAGTATTTTTTATTTTTTATCGGGAAAAATAATTTCCCCTTGGAATAATTATTGATCATTGTTTTCGTTAAAATCTTTTCATCTGTTGTCCGTTTCGTTTGTTCATACTTATTTTCAAATAATTGGATGACCTGATCCATGTATAAGTCCAATCCAGGTATATCCTGGCTGGATAGTCGTGTATTGAGCTGCAGTTTCTCCAGTAAGTTATCTAAATTATTCACTATATCTAAATTCCTCCACATTTTTATTAGCAGCGGTTGACTGATCGCTATAAACTATGTTATAAATTTATTATAACACTAACACGTAGTTTTAAAAACCACGTGTTACATCGAAAGGGGTTTTCCAGTTGAATCAGTATATTAGAGAACCAATTAACAGCCTAACACATTGGGTAGGTGCAGTTCTCGCTTTATTTGGATTAGTAGCAATGATTATAAAGGCCGTCGCCGAAGGGTATTCAATAATTGGCTTGACAGCCGTCGTTATTTTCGGAGTCAGCATGATTTTACTTTACTCGGCATCCGCAACGTATCATATGGTCATTGCAAAAGATAAGGTGATAGCTTGGCTGCAGCGAATTGATCATTCGATGATTTTCGTTTTAATTGCTGGGACTTACACCCCCTTATGTATCATCGCATTGAATAACACATTAGGTTGGATTCTATTCAGTGTCATTAATGGCCTCGCAATTCTTGGTGTCATTTTCAAACTGACATGGTTCACTTCACCAAGATGGCTTTCCACCATGATTTACATTTTAATGGGGTGGCTCGCTATCTTTTTCACTGGAGAATTAGCCCCAGCACTTGGTACAGGCGGGATGGTCTATCTTATCCTTGGTGGTGTCGCCTATACGATTGGCGGGATTATTTACGGATTTAAACCAGAATTTCTCCGGTTTAAAAATTGGGGCTTCCACGAGATTTTTCATATTTTTATTCTCCTCGGCAGCCTGTTCCATTTCATTTGTATATATTGGTATGTCATTTAACAAAAAAATGCGTAAGGCGGGATATCTGCCTCACGCATTTTTTTAATACACTTCTTCCAAAGCGCGGATAAATTTAGTAAGTGAAGTTTGTTCTGTTTGTTCCTTCCATTCCTGCAGCTCGGTATCCTGCTCTTTGAAAAAGAACATCAGCCCTTCATGCAAGGTATCGATAACCCGAGCGTCATCATGCACCGCTTGTTTTATATCAGAAATAAGAACACTCCAATCCACTACACCGACATTACCAGTCGTATATTCCATATAAGGATATTGTTTTGCTAAATCATACACTTCATCTAAATCAGTACCAAGATAAATTTCCACAGCTAACAGATTTCCGATATTGTGGTTGTCGCTTCCTTCCAGCAGTGCTTCCTTGTGGAGGTTCGCAGCTTCCTCGTATTCACCTTGAAATAAAAGGGCATTGGCATGGATACTTTTTGTATAAGGGTCGATTGTTTCTCCCAAAGCCGCTTTATACTTCTGATACCACTTCTCATATTGCTCCCAATCGCTTGTATCGTAATAATAATGTAACATCTGATTCAGATAAATAGGATCTGCCGTAAGCTCGGCTAGTTGTTCATAATAAGGTTGCTGCAGCTTTTGCGCGGTACTAAAGCTCCCACCCGCTTCGATCCCGATCAACCGTGCAACCATTCGGAGGCTGTGCAAGTCATCTGGGTTTGTTGTTAAAACGTTCCGGTAACCGTCAAGCGCCTGTTCCAATTCACCGGCTAGCAGCAATTCATCTTCTGCTGTAAGTTCCCGTTGTTTTAAATACATAGTCGGCAGATTTCCGATTGTTTCTTCCGCTAACCGGTAACCATTGCTTTGTGTTATAAGATTTCCATCTTCATCAAAAGCCTTCACATTCCAAGAATAATGTCCCTCTGGATTTTCAAAGCCAAGCACCGTTGCCGGGTTGAAGTAATCGTTCTTCGTTTCTGCAATATCAGTAAAGAAATTCAAATAAATATTATAAAGACTCTCTACAGGCAATGAAAGTTGATTTTCTTCCACCTTGCTATCCCAGCTCATCCCATAAGAAACATCGCTTTCTTCTATATGAAAGTCAAGCATGTAATAAGCTGCCTCGTCAACCGCTTCCCAGCTAAAATCAATCGTTTCTTCCTCCAATACGGCTTCGTTTGCAGGAGCGTTTACTTCCAGTAGCGGGGCTAGCGTAATATTATATTGAATATTTTCTGTACCGTCGATTCTTACCCAGTCATTCATATCAACCGGCCAAAAATAGCCATCGATTTGCTCCATTTGGAAACCGGCAAACACTTGATAATCTCCAGGCATAACCCCCGTGAATTCAAAATTCCCAGCAGCATCTGTCTTTGCCTGGTACCATTCATCAGGACGAATCGAACTAGTAACATCGGCAGCATCCCTAAGAAATACACCGGCATCCTTAATCGGCGTCCCGTCCTGTCTGCTAATATTTCCTGATACCTTCGCAACCTCCGCCGCACCATTCGCAGGAGGACCAGTTAGCAAGCGGTTCTCCAATTTCTTCATCTCTTCATAAACACCGCTCTGTTCTATCAGGTCTTCATTCTCTTCTTTTTCCCAAGCAATTCTATATTCTTCCAAACCTTGCTGAACCGTCGCTAAAGCCTCTTCCAGCTGCCCCTTCCTCAATAAAAGGAACGCTTCATATTGCTTCTTTTCTGCCTTAGCATACGCATGGTCCGGAACGTCAATTTGTTCTAATAGACTTTCCGCTTTAGCTAGATTTCCAGCTTGCAAATGGAGCTCGATAAAGGAAAACTTTAGTTCAGGGATTACATAAGAGTGCTCCGACTTTTCCAAACGTTCAACTGCACGATCATAGATCTCCTGAAGTCTAGCGTCATCTCCTTCCCGTATTGCTTCATATGCTAGCTCCATAACCGCCGTTTGTAGATATCCATTAATAGGCCCATTTTCTAGATAATCCTCAATATATGGTTGCTTTTCTTCCCAACTGATGAATGGCCAATCATGATCCGCAGCCACGCTTGTCGTCATAGAAGGCCCGACATATATTGCATAGTCATTCATCCACTCCCCACTTAAGAAATGCTCTTCAATCAGGTGATATTTTTGACTTGGCAGAATATTGTCTTCCAAGAGTTCGAGAATTTTGTCTTTTCCAACCCCACTTCCATTCGCAAGCTTATATTTTACTATACCGAGTTCAAGTTGTGGTATCAGATAAATACTTGCAAGCGGAATAAGGATAAAAATGCCCGTCATAATCATAACCAAATGCTTTATTTTTAACGTAATATTATTCCTCATTCACAAGTCTCCTCTCTACTTCCGCTTTCCAATACGTATTACCTCCGATTTCAATCGTTTCATACGAATATTCATCTTGATTATTGAATTCAGAAATTGTGAAAAATCCGTAACCGAACAAAAGGATGACCACGGCTGAACTTACTGGAAGAATTGGTATGCTGATCTCTTTATTCCATAGTTGATGAAGTTTATCTTTCCACGTTGGCCGGTAAACTTTTTTCAACACATCTGTTTGCTTTGTAAACCGAATATTTTCAAGTTCCTTATTTAGTCGATTCTTTATCTGCTTTTTATCCTCCATTATGCGCACCCTCCTTTAGTAAATGGTCTTTTAACAATTTTTTCGCCCGCTTTAACCGCGACTTGATAGTATTTTCCTTTATATTTGTCGAGGCAGCAATTTCCGCAAGCTTCAATTCGTTAAAATAAAATAACGTGATGACTTCTCGATATTTATAATCCAATGCATGAATTGCAGCCGTGAGATTCTCGTTCCACTCGACTGCCAATAAATCCGCTTCCGGACTATCAATCCTATCCGCTTGTTGTGTGCGCTCGATTGTTTCTATATCTGGGAAAATATGCTTAAAACTCCATTTGCGCATTTGCTGCCGGCAACGATTAATCGTTATCGTTGTCAGCCAGCTCTTTAAATGTTCTTCCTTTTCCAGCTGATTTATTTTTTCAAATGCGGAGATAAATGTATCTTGCACCGCTTCTTCTGCCCGTTGGTGATCCTTGATTAATAGGTAAGCCATTCGGAGCAAATAGTCCCCATATTGATTCATGAGTTCAACTAAAGCAGCCTCTTCTTTTCTTTTTAACCTGTCGACTAGGTTCAACTTGCTCCCTCCCCTTACTACTAAGATGCAGGCAGATGATAAAAAGTTGCGTTTATGAAAAATTCTTTTAGATTGATTGTACAAGAAAATCAAAAAAGTGCTATCTCTCGATTGTTCGAGAAATAGCACTTCAATTATTTTAATATGTTTAGTTAATCATTTTCTGCATTTCTTGCAGATTAAATTCTCTTACCGAACGTGGTAAGAAGCTACGAATTTCGTCTCCGTTATATCCGACCTGAAGACGTTTATCATCAAACATAATTGGGCGTTTTAAGATTCCTGGATTTTCTTCAATCAGTGTCAATAAATCCTGTAATGTTAAATTTTCCAAATCTGGTTTTAATTGTTGGAAAGCTTTTGAACGGGTAGAAATAATTTCCTCCGTACCATTATCCGTCAAGCGTAAAATTTCTTTGATTTCATCCCTTGATACCGGGTCAGACATAATATTCCTTTCTTTAAAAGGAATACCGTTCTCCTGAAACCATTTTCTTGCTTTTCTACAGGAAGTACAGCTAGGTGTGACGTACAGTGTGACCATTCATTTACCCCCATATATATTTAATTAATCATCTATTTCAACAAATTCAAATATGTTTAATTAAATATATCATAACCCAAAAACACAATTACGTCAAGCCCTAACGGGATATAAATGAAATGGGACAGTGGGGTCAGAGGCAATGTCCCACTGGGACGCTTCCTCTGACCCCACTGTCCCGCTCTACAATCAACTTGTAAATTGTTCTGCTTCTGTTGATCCTGCGAGTGCGGTTGTTGATGAGGCTCCACCTGAAATTACCTGGGCTACTTCATCAAAGTATCCTGTTCCGACTTCACGCTGGTGTCTAGTTGCACTGTAACCATGTACTTCGCTTGCGAACTCTGCCTGCTGCAATTCGGAATAAGCAGCCATGCCTTCATCTTTGTATTTCCTTGCAAGTTCAAACATGCTGTGATTCAATGCATGGAAACCTGCTAGTGTTACAAACTGGAACTTATAACCCATCTTCCCGAGTTCTCGCTGGAAATTTGCGATTTCCTTATCGGATAATTTCCGTTTCCAATTAAATGATGGTGAACAATTATAAGCTAGCAGTTTACCTGGATATTGTTCATGAATCGCTTCAGCAAAACGACGTGCCTCTTCCATATCTGGCTCTGACGTTTCACACCAGATTAAATCTGCATACGGCGCATAGGCTAAACCTCGAGCAATTGCTTGATCCAGTCCTGCTCTTGTTCGGAAAAACCCTTCAGAAGTTCTTTCACCTGTAATAAATGGTGCATCAGTCGGATCAACATCACTCGTAATCATGTCAGCGGCATTCGCATCGGTACGAGCAATAATGATTGTCGGCGTTCCCATGACATCTGCTGCAAACCGAGCTGCAATCAAGTTTTTCACCGCTGTTTGCGTCGGCAGAAGAACTTTCCCGCCTAAATGTCCACATTTCTTCTCGGAAGATAACTGATCCTCAAAGTGGACACCAGCTGCACCCGACTCAATCATGCCTTTCATCAACTCAAACACGTTTAATTGTCCGCCAAATCCAGCTTCCGCATCTGCCACAATTGGAGCAAACCAATCAATTTCCGAGTCACCTTCCGAATAATGGATTTGATCTGCACGCTGTAATGCCCGATTAATTCGCTTGACAACATGTGGCACACTGTTCGCTGGGTATAGGCTCTGATCCGGATACATTTCGCCTGACAGGTTCGCATCTGCTGCTACTTGCCAGCCACTTAAGTATATCGCCTTCAAGCCTGCTTTCACCTGCTGTACCGCCTGATTACCGGTTAATGCACCTAAAGCATTAATGTAGTCTTCCTCGTTGATTAAGTTCCACAATTTTTTTGCACCGCGAGTTGCCAATGTATGCTCCACATCGATGGAACCTCTCAGCCGAATGACATCCTCGGCTGAATATTCCCTTCTAATCCCTGACCAACGCTCATTATTTTCCCATTCTCTTTGTAATTGCTCTGCCCGTTCTTGATACATTATTTATTCCCCCTCGTTAATTGTTTGTATGCTGGTAATGTTAAAAATTCTGCAAATTCATCTTCTTTTACTAACGAATCAAAAATCTCCGCAGCTTCTGCAAAATTTCCTTGCTCATAAGCCGCTTCCCCAATCTGTCCCTTTATTTTTTCCAACTCTTCCTGAAGAATTTTGTCGACCAACTCAAATGTCACTTTTCTCCCATCAGAAAGTACCCCCTTTGGATACCGAATCCATTGCCAAACTTGAGCTCTTGATATTTCTGCAGTAGCTGCGTCTTCCATCAAATGATTAATTGGTACAGCACCTCTTCCCGAAAGCCATGCAGCGGTATACTGAATTCCAACACTGACATTCGTCCGAAGACCTTCTTCTGTTATCTCTCCATCTGGCAATTGGACAAGGTCCTCAGCTGTTACCTCAACATCCTCCCGCTTACGATGCAATTGGTTCGGGGTCGGCATGATCTCATCGAACACTTCTTTTACAAGTTCAACCATCCCTGGGTGAGCAACCCATGTTCCGTCATGCCCATCACGTGCTTCCCGCTCTTTATCCTTACGTACCTTATCAAAAGCAATTTTATTTTTCGCTTCATCATTTCTTACCGGGATGTGGGCAGCCATGCCACCGATCGCCATCGCATTTCGTTTATGACAAGTTTTGATAGCAAGCTGTGAATACGAACGCATGAATGGAACTTCCATTGTTACGGTTGCCCGGTCCGGAAGTATCCGTTCTGGGTCTTTATGAAACTTTTTAATATAGCTGAAAATGTAATCCCACCGGCCACAGTTTAGGCCTGCAGCATGGTCGCGTAATTCATATAAAATCTCATCCATTTCAAATGCAGCTGTAATCGTTTCAATCAAGACCGTTGCTTTAATTGTACCTTGTGGAATACCAAGCTCATTTTGTGCAAAAACAAATACCTCATTCCAAAGACGTGCTTCAAGGTGATTCTCTACTTTCGGTAAATAAAAGTAAGGACCTGTTCCTCTTGCTATTAGTTCTGTTGCATTGTGATATAGATACAGTCCGAAATCTACTAAACTGGCAGACATTGACTTTCCGTTGCACCGCAAATGCCTTTCTTCTAAGTGCCATCCTCGCGGCCTGACGATTAATACGGCAGTATCTTCATTCAATTCATATCGCTTGCCATTATCTGCTTCAAAATCAATAGACCTGCGTATTGCATCTTTTAAATTAATTTGCCCGTTCATCATGTTTTCCCAAGTTGGAGATGTTGCATCTTCAAAGTCTGCCATGAATGCCTTTGCACCTGAGTTAAGTGCATTGATAATCATCTTTCTGTCAACCGGTCCCGTTATTTCAACGCGGCGATCTTGTAAATCTTTCGGCAAACGCCCTACTGTCCAGTCACCTTCACGGATATGCTTCGTTTCCTTCAAGAACTGAAGCTGTCTCCCTTCATTCAGCTTTTCTTGAATTTGTTGTCTAATTTCGAGTAAGTTCCTTCGCCGTTCATCGAAGTGCTCATGAAGTTTTCCTAAAAACTCTAAGGCCTGAGGTGTCAAGATTTTCGGAAAGGTTTGTTCGTGTTCAATTTGTACAGAAACAGAAGTTTGATTCGTAAGCATGAATTCACTCTCCCAATATACTGTTGTATTATAGTTTCAAATATTAATATTGTTATATAACAATATTAATAAAAAAAATTAATCTTCCTTTTTTGACAAACAATAATCACATTCCATCGTGTAGCTTCTTGAATCAACTTCCTGCCCACATTCCGGACACGATACTTGTTCATGTTTGTTCATGTTCGCCCCTCCTCTTATATAACAATATTATTTTTTGTTCCCTTGTTATAATACAGTCTATTCGATTTTAAATAATAATGCAACACCTTTTTTAAAAAAGAGTGAAAATTTTTTATTAATGAACTTGCTTTTTCTCAATAAAGCCTTATGTACAAAGCTTTAAAGCGCTATATAATATTTTATTTTTTTCTTTTAAAAAATTATTTTGTATATCGATTCGCGTAAGAGCTTGCCACAAATGCTTCCGGTTTAATCTTTGCTTCAATTCCAAGTGCTTCCATACGTGCAAGCATTTCGTTTACAAAGATTCTCGTTTTATTTTTATTACCTGATCCAATGTCAATATGCCCTTCAATCGTTAATGATGCGCCTCGATAAATATTCGGCAAAATAAGTTCAATCAACTGATTCTTGCGTTCCTCTGTAAACAACCCGACAATTTCTTCCGTCAACGTTGTCTCGTAAGAAATCCGTTCATGAAGATGATCCATTCTTCTTGCAACAATTACTTTCCGAATACAAGCCCATGCTCCTTTTGTTTCACACTGAATAACAATCCCTGTAATAAAACGCGTGTATGTCGGATGGACCTGGGAATCTGTCCCAAACATCAGTTTATAATTGCCATATCGATCCTTCTCCATGAAACTTTTAACATGCTGAAACACTTCTTGAAACGACATATTTTTCCTGCTTAAGTTTTCAAAAGCGAAGTTGTACAACTGGAATTTTTCCAAAATGATAACCTCCTCTTGTTTCTAAAATATGTTCACTTATATTCTTTGATTCAATTATAGTTGCTTATTTTATCACGCATTAACGATCTCTAATACCCGTAAATTCCTGATTCGCTTCAACTAACATTCAGTGGGGGGTAAGGAATTCCCCACTGAATGAAGTTTCACTTTATAAGTAAATTATTCTCTTAATATGAGCAAGTGCGAGAAATGATATTCAGCTAAGTTTATCGTATAATGAAGGTAGCATAAAAAGAATGGAGCGTATAGATGTATAAATTAATTGCAATTGACATGGACGGTACGTTATTAAACGATCATCACCAAGTTTCTAAACAGACACAAGATACATTAAGGGCGGCAAAAGAACATGGAACGAAAATTGTACTATGTTCGGGCAGACCAATTGTTGGGATGCGAAAGTACATAGCCGATTTAGGTTTAAATGAAGAAGACGATTATGCAATCGCATATAATGGTGCTTATACCGAAAATACAAACACTGGAGAAATTGTCTCTGAGTTCTCTCTTGAATATAAGCATCTTGTTGAACTACATGATTTGAGTATGGAATTGAAGATACCGATGCACTACTTTGATCATGAGAAGCTTTATACTCCTAATAAAACAATCAGCAAATACACGGTACTTGAATCCTATCTGAATGATATCACGTTAGAATATTGTCCAATTGATGAATTTCCACAAGAGCAATCGATACCGAATATTATGTTTATCGATGAGCCAGTGAAACTGAGTGAGGCACTTAAACATTTACCAAAAGAGCTCGCGAACAAGTATGCAATGGTAAAAAGCGCACCACATTTCTCGGAATTCACCCATTTAAAAGCAACGAAGGGAAATGCCGTAAAACGATTGGCTGAGAATCTCGGTATTAAGCAAGAGGAAATCATGGCAATCGGTGACAATGGTAATGACAAGTCAATGATTGAATATGCCGGAAGCGGAGTTGCAATGGAAAACGCCATCCCAGAATTAAAAGAAGTTGCTGACTTCCAAACCCTAACAAACAACGAAGACGGAGTAGCCCACGCCATCCAAAAACTCCTCCTCGCCAAAGCATAATCGGGACACGGGGTCAGAGCACTTGTCCCAGTCCGAGCGGGACATGGGGTCAGAGCTTTTGTCCCAATTCTATACCCCAACATAAAAAAAGCGAACCACTTATGGATCGCTTTTTTTATTTCCCTCTGTTATATGAAAGACGTCTCTCTTCCTCCAAAAAGTGCATATAATTCATTTTTCTACCCATAATTTTAAGAGATGGGATAGATTTTGTTTAGCAGGAAGTCTGAAAGGATATTATCAATAATAGAATAAGTTTTTTATTATTATTGCATCTATAGGAGTGATTTACATGAGTCGCGAAATGCCACGTGATACTGGATTGGATAACACACTAAATGTACTGAAAGACGGATACATGTATATTATGGACCGGCAGGATCGTTTTGATTCTGATGTGTTTGAAACCCGTCTGCTTGGCCAGCGCACCATCTGTTTAGTCGGTGAGGAAGCAGCAGAAATTTTTTATGATGAAGGTAAATTTCAACGGGAAGGAGCTGCTCCCAACCGGATAAAAGAAACATTGTTCGGTAAAGGCGGTGTTCAAGGGCTGGACGGAGATGCACATAAACATCGGAAAGCAATGTTTATGTCAAACATGTCCCGCGAAAACCTGCAACATTTCAATCAATTATTTAAACAGCAATTGCAATTAGCATTAGAAAAATGGGAGCAAATGGATGAGGTAATCTTTTATAAAGAAATCGAAGAAGTATTGACACGTACTTCCTGCCTCTGGGCTGGAGTTATTGCGGAAAAGGATATGGAAAAATTGACGGATGAGATCGGGACGTTATTTGAGTCTGCCGCTAGTGTCGGACCCGCACATTGGGCCGGAAGAAGAAACCGAAACAAGTTGGAGAAATGGATGAGCGGTCTTGTAGAAGATGTTCGTGACGGTAAAATCAATCCACCTGAACCTAGCGCTCTATACCAATTTTCTTGGCATCAAGATCTTGAGGGAAACTATTTAGACCCTAAAATAGCGGCAGTTGAAATGCTCAATATCATCCGTCCGATTGTCGCTAATGCAGTTTATATCAATTTTCTTGTTTTAGCACTGTACGAGCATCCGCAAGAACTAGAAAAAATCAAAACTGGCGGCGAAGATTATGCCAAGATGTTTGTTCAAGAAGTCAGGAGAGCCTATCCTTTCTTCCCGGTTGCAGTCGCGGTTGTAAAAAATGATTTCATATGGCGAGATTTTACGTTTAAAGAAGGTACATTAACTTTATTAGATCTCTACGGCACGAACCATCATCCGAAAAGTTGGGATAATCCAGACATATTCAATCCCGAACGGTTTAGGAATTGGAACGACAGTCCTTTCTCCTTCATCCCTCAGGGTGGCGGCGATCATTATCTCGGTCATCGCTGTGCCGGAGAATGGGTGACATTAGAAGTTATGAAAACAAGCCTGGATTTTTTGGTTAACCATATGGATTACAACATTCCAAAGCAAGATTTAAGTTTAAGTGTGAATGATATTCCAAATACACCTGAAATTGCACTGCATAACGTTAGAAAAAAATAGATTCCTTTCTTTAATTGCAACCGCCAAACAGCCTTTCCAAATGCAAGGGCTATTTGGCGGTGCTATCCTTACACTTCATTTCCCCCTAATTCTTATACCGGTTAATTCCATATATCCTTATCATCCTCGTCAAACACTTTAACTCTGAAATTGTCTTCCTGACCTAAATCTTCCCAATCCAAAAAACTGTACCAGCCATCATTGTTTTGGAAAACCTTCCGTGTCATAAATGTCGGATGGTCGTCCACTTGCTGCCACACTACTAAACAGTGTAACAAATACACAAGATATAGGATCTGAAACACTTATATGCGACGAATTAGTATACCTTGAAGGAAAGTCCTCTTTATGATTTCTCGAAAAATTCATTGACCAATTCCTTCGACACGCTAGCTAGCTGCTTGTACTCATATTGCGGATTTTGATCTTTGTCAATAAGTACGGAACGAACACCTTCAAAAAAGTCATTGTGGCGCATAAAGTTTCTCGCGAGTAGCAAATCCGTTTGCAAGCATGCTTCAAGTGTTTTTTCTTCTCCTCTAATTAATTGTTCTAAAGTAACTTTCAGGGAAACAGGTGATTTGGATAACAATGTTGCCCTTGTCTTTACTGCAAACTCACTTGGATCAGCTGCTAACGATTCTACGATTTCTTCTATTGTATAATAAGAAAAATGCTTATCAATTGTTCGTTGTAAAACAGCTAATTCACCATCCGTTTTAGGATAAATAGCTTTAGATTGCAGTAGCTCCCGAAGTGCTTCCTCCTTATTCCGATGATGCCAATTTGTCGCCTCGATTTGACTAAATAACTCTGGTAACCGAGCACTTGGGATAAAATGATCAGCACCGTTTATATAAAGGACATCAGCCGCGCCCAAAATGGTCGCTGTTAATGCCAGATAACGGCCTATGTAGCCTGGAGCTTTATTCAAAAAGTAGGCAGCCCCAACATCTGGAAAAAAGCCAATGTTCATTTCCGGCATGGCCCACTTTGTCCGCTCCGTTACAATACGGTGACTTGCACCATAGGACAATCCAACACCTCCGCCCATAACAATCCCATCCAGACAGGCAATGATCGGTTTAGAATATTGCGCTACAAGTTTATCGGTTTGATACTCCACAGTGAAAAATTGTTCCGCCGCTTGTAATGCATCTGGTTGTTGTTCTCTCGCTTGATACAATGCTTTAATATCCCCACCGGCACAAAAGCCTTTGGAACCAGCACCTTTGAGAATAATGATACAAATCATATCATCCTGTTCCCATGCTAGAAGCTTCTCTCTAATAGCCGCAAGCATATCGTGTGTCAAAGCATTTATTGATTTCGGTTGATTCAATGTAATCGTTGCAACACCGTTCTCATTCATAGAAAATAAAATATTACCCATGCCGTGAACACTCCTTCATTTTCATAGGATAAGAGGACTGCAGACATAAAGTGAAACTTCATTCAGTGGGGAATTCCTTCCCTCCCCACTGAATGATAGTTGAACAGAATCAGGTATTTACGGACTGTATATCCCCTACCTTCACATGTTGGGCTTCCTCCCTATTTAGGGGAGGGGGTATTACAGACCGTTAATACGGGATAAAATAGCACTCAGTTCTCCCCTATCCCTCTTCCCTTATAAATGTTTGAACTTAGGCGTTCTTTTTTCGATGAAAGCTTCAACACCCTCTTTTGCATCTGCCGTTAAGAAAAGTTCTCCGAAATGTTTGCTTTCTCTTGCTAAACCGTCTTCTAAGGTCTCATTATTTCCTTTTATCACACACTCGATTGCTCGTTTTACACTTTCCATACTTTTTCCGTCAACAAACGATTTCGCAACTGTTAATGCGGTGAATAAAAGTTCTTCCGAGGGGACAATAACTTGTATAATATCAAGTGCTTGAGCTTCATCGCTCGTTATTTGTTTACTTGTAAGGATTAAATCTAGAGCTGTCGCTGTACTAGTCATTCTACTCAACCTCTGTGTTCCACCAAATGACGGGATTAAACCAAGTTTCAATTCGGGAAGCCCGAAAACAGCATTTTCTGAAGCAATCCGAAAATGGCATGCCATCGCTAACTCCATACCGCCCCCTAATGCCGGGCCATTAATAGCTGCGATGACAGGTTTCTGTAATGCCTCTATTTCATTACAAAGTGACTGACCTGCTTCTGACATTGTTAATCCTTTTTGTTCATCACCGAGGGCAGGTACGAACTCCTTTATATCAGCACCAGCGACAAAGAAACGCCCGGCACCTGTAATTATAATTCCCTGTATGTCTTCCATACTTGCTAAATCTTTAACCGCTGTACGTAATTCTGTAATACATTTTGTAGATAAAGTATTGGCAGGTGGGGCGTTTATTTCTACCATTGCAATCTTACTTTCGATTGTCAAGGCTAAATGTTGATAATCCATTGAAATATCCTCCCTGTTCAGCTACTTGGAAAATCAAAGTTCGTTTCATTAGTCGTATCTTCCCAATCAAACCATCTTTCCGATACTGTTTTCATTTTTGTAAAGAAACGGGCAGTATCTGGGCCAAACATTTGCCCTTCTCCAAATCTGGAATCTTTCCACCCTCCGAAATTATGATAACCCACTGGAATTGGTATCGGAACATTAACACCAGTCATCCCAACTTCAATTTCTTGTGTGAATATGCGTGCGGATCTTCCATTATTTGTGAATATCGTTGCCCCATTACCTAATTGATGATCATTAATTAATTCTATTGCTTTTTCAAGGGTTTCAACTGGAACGATAACGCGAACCGGACCAAATACTTCTTCTTTATATATGTTCATATCAGGTGTTACATGATCTAACAGTGTTGCATCCAGGTAAAAACCTTCCTTATTTTCTACCTTTGGATTTCTGCCATCTACAACAATATTCGCACCTTCATTTACCGCTTCATCAATCGCACGTAATATTTCCTGTTTGGCATCATTACTAATTAAGGCACCAAAATCAGCATCCTTATCATCATACGAACCTGCCTTTAAAGCTTCTACCTTTGTTCTGAGCTTTTTGGTAAATAACTCAGTCGTTTTCTTTCCTACTGGCATCGCGACGGATATTGCCATACAGCGTTGCCCGGCTGATCCATAAGCGGCTCCAACAAATGAATCAACCACTTTATCAATGTCTGCATCTGGCATGATTACCATATGGTTTTTACCCCCACCAAAGGCAGCAACTCTTTTATGATGTCTCGTAGCCGTTTCATAAATCACTTCTGCCACCTTCGTAGAGCCGACAAAACTAACTGCCTTTACATCTTTGTGCGTAACGATTGCGTTTACAGTATCTTTATTTCCGTTTACGACGTTCCACACACCATCCGGTAACCCTGCTTCTTCCCAAAGTTTGGACAAGAACAAAGCAGAATAGGGTACTTTTTCAGATGGTTTTAAAATCATTGCATTTCCAACCGCAACTGCCATCACACTCATTGCGAGCGGTATCATGACTGGAAAATTAAATGGTGAGATACATGTAACAAGACCTAGTGGCTGTTTCATCGAGTAAGCATTTATATCCCCGCCAACATTAACAGAGTGTTCACCCTTTATTAGATGTGGTGCCCCAATTGCTAAGTCAACCGATTCTATTCCTCTGTCAATTTCACCCTTGGCATCCGAAATTGTTTTTCCATTTTCTTTCCCAATTAATTTTGCTAATTGTTCTGTATGTTCTACTAACAATTCGCGAAACTTAAAAAGGATTTGAATCCTTGTACCAACAGAAGTTGCACCCCATCTTTTAGCCGCCTTTTTGGCCAATTGTACAGTTTCATCTACTTCTTTTATAGAAGCGTAAGGAACTGTTGCAATCCTTTGACCTGTTGAAGGATTATAAACATATCCGAATTTGTCATTTTCCCCTTTAACTTGCTGTCCATTTATATAGTGAGTTACTTCATCGAGTGTTACTATCCCCATTACCCAGTCCTCCTATTATAATTAGAATACTTTATAACGAGTTTTCCAATCCATTATTCATACTACATAATCTTAGGTTAGCATCTCGTTTTCAATCTGATCGCCGTTTATTGCGATATTTTTGTTTCTTGATTTGTTAACAAGAGATATAACGATGAGATATCCTTATCGGTATAGTTACTTATATTTTCTTCCAAATATTTTATAAGCGTGTTTCCAACAGGCAATTTTACACTAAGATTGTCAGATGCTTCCTTGGCAAGTTTTAAATCTTTTAGTAAGAGTGCGTTCGTGAAAGCTCCTTCGCCATATTCGTCTTGAGCAATAAAGTTTTTAAAATTTCGAGTAAAAGCAGCGCTCTGCCCGGTACATTTATCAATAACTTCATATATAATATCATGTTCCAGACCCGCCTGATCAGCTATAGATAAGGCCTCCGCAACGGCCTGTGAATGAATACCAAGCATAAGGTTATTAATTAACTTAACAATCGAACCTGAACCATGATCTTCCCCAACATGAAAGAAACTCTTTCCGATTACTTCAAAATACGGGAGGGCAAAATTATATACCTCTTTTTCTCCACCGGCGATAATAGTCAACGTTGCTGTTTCAGCTCCACTAACACTGCCGCTAACAGGGGCACCCAGATATCGAATTCCTCTCTCTTGTGCAGCCTTTGCAATCTTTTGATTTAAGGATGGTGAAATCGTGCTTAAATCTATTAAAGTCAAAGGTGTAACTGCATTTTGAATCAAACCATCCGGGCCTAAGTAAACACTCTCTACGATTTGAGGTGTTGGCAAACTCGTAAATATTATATTTGTTTTACTTGGTAGTGTTTCCGCGGTATACCCTACCTTACCGCCAACTTGAGAAAATAGTTCCTCACTATTCTTGTTTACATCAACACCATACACGGTGTATCCAGCTTCTAGCAGATTCCTTGCCATTGGAAACCCCATATTCCCTAAGCCTAGAAAACCTATCCTTTCCGTTTCCATTAAAATCACTCCTCATCTTGTATGAAGGCGCTCTAAATTTTATAAACTTTTGCGGATACGATTATTTAAGCTATGTTATAACTCCTTAAAACTTTCCCTATACGACTTTTACAAACTTTCAGGCATTACTCTCAGTTGTTTTTTAAATAAAATAGCCTTGATGATCAACAACTTCCATCGCTAGTTTCCGTTTTTTTGCAAATAAATTTGTATAAAGAGGTACTGGTAAGGCTTTCATTTCATCGAATAATCTTTGTTTAGTTGACTTATCTGACACAATAGATGCAATAATCGATATTGCTGCTCTTTCTATTTTGCGGTACCCTTCTTCACATAAGGTTTCTGTAATCAATTTTTGGATCGACTGATTAGTTGCGGCTTTCTCACAACGTAACACTGCTGCCTTCATCACATATAATTCTTGAATAACATCTGCTAATAGACGCGAACATTCCTGTTCATTTTGAAGCTTTTCTTTATCCAAGTTAAGTAAAGTCTTCATAATAATTAATAGTAAACTTTCTGACAGCTGGACAAAGGATAGATTCCCTTGTTGATCAATTCGTTCCACCTGCTCAATTAGTGACGAATCTTTTTCATATTTATTTAAAAAGAACTTTGTAATGGTTAATCGATTAATTTCATTCGTTCCTTCAAAAATTCGATTGATCCGCACATCTCGGTATAATCGCTCTATCTCGTAATCCTGCATGTAGCCATAACCACCATGGATTTGTAATGATTCATCCACGATCCAATCCAGTGTTTCTGATGCGTATACTTTATTAATTGCACAATCCATCGCAAAATTAGATAATTTATTTACTATATCTTTGCCACCCTCAAGGTGTGAATCAATTTTGTCTAGTAAACTAGCTGTATAGTAAGCAGCGCTTTCCGCACCATATATAGCGACTATCATATTAGCAATTTTCTCTTGAATCATTGTAAAGTTAGTAATGGGTTGTTGAAATTGTTTACGTTCTTTTCCATAGTTAACCGCTAGCTCCAAGGCTTGTTTCGCGGTACCAATATTCGCAAATGCTAGCTTCAACCTAGCTAAATTCATAATATTAAGTGCAATATGATGTCCTTTACCAACCTTTCCTAATACATTTTCTTTTGGGATACGTACATCTTCTAAGATAAGTGTCGCAGTAGAAGAGCCTTTAATTCCCAGCTTATTTTCTTCAGGTCCAATTGAAACACCTGATAACTTTCTTTCTATAATAAATGCCGTCATACCCGCAGCTGTTTTCGCAAATACGACAAAAACATCTGCTACATGGGCATTCGTGATCCATTGTTTTTCACCATTTAAAATCCATTCTTCAGATTCCGTATCCAGTATGGCTGTTGTATTTGCAGCTAAAGCATCTGAACCAGAACCAGGCTCTGTTAAAGCATAAGCACCAATCCACTCACCCGAAGCAAGTTTACTTACATAAGTTTCTTTCTGTACTTCTGTACCGAAATATACATATGGTAATGTGCCAGCACCCGTATGTATATTAAAAGCAACACTAAACGATCCCCCAAAACCCATTTTTTCGGCAATTAAACCAGCAGTTTTTTTCCCCATTGCCAATCCCCCATAGGCTTCTGGGACATCCGCACCAAGCAGCCCTAGTTCACCCGCCTGGGAAAATAACTGTTTTATGGTCTGATAATCATGGACCTCTAAATCATTTAATCTCGGGATTACGTTTTTTTCAAGAAACTGTTCAATTGTTTTAGCAATGAGTGTCTCCTCTTCGCTCTTTTCCGTAAAACAAGATGGCGTCGCATTGGGAAAAATTGATTGACTGTTAGAAAGAGACTGGTTCCTCCCCATTTTCTTCCTCCTCACTTATTCATCTTCCTAGCATAATTGTCTCAGCGGTCATTCCATCGCACAAAAACTGGATGAATATGAATACAGGGGATTGTAACTGCCGAGGTTTTTTTCACTGTTACGCATATCAGCTAAGCCGCAATTGAAAGTCAAGTAAATTCAATCTGGGATTAGTACATATAAAAATATCTTTAATGAACCTAATTCTCCCTCTTTGACCCCTTTCTCGCGTTAGACATACATGAGCTCACTGTAAATGATTATTATATTTGGATAATTCAATTGTATAAGTATATATAAAGTAAAGAAAATATATATTTTTGATTGTTAGCCATAGATTTACTCAATATCACAATGAACACTGAATTCAATCATCGATTGCTAGTGAATAAAATGAAAAGGTTGTACACTATTATGCTGCAAATATAAAAACCATTGCTTGCCCTCACTAAAAAAACATTTAATCCAGATGCCATTATTATTGGTAATCGGATGGTTCGGTTTAAGAATTGGCTCATTAATCCAATTGACCGGATCCTTGAAGAACGATTATCCGTCTATCATCATCAAAATACTGAAATTCGTTTTTCGACCCTTGATAATTTATCAACCGCATTAGGCGCTACTTCGATTGCGATTACCTACTTTTTCTCAGAGAATAAAATAACTAAAGTATAACTGAAAAAAGCTTAAGAATCTTTATCCATCGCTATTATCAAAAACAATGACATCCACTCAATTTTCATGAGATAATAAAAAAACAACTTTAAAGATTGGAGATTTTTCTATGAAATGTAAAATTAATCGTAATGCAGCGAAGGAATTAAATAAGATTCTTGCAACGGAGGAAGCGGAAGGTAAAATGATTCGTGTATACATTACAGAAATGCACGGTAATCATGCTCATTATGGCATCAGCCTTGACACACCAAAAGAACATGATGAAATCGTGAAAACAGATAAGGAAATCGATATTTTACTTGATAGCCGTGAAGATTTTCTCGATGGTATTTTCATTCAATATTTCTATGTCGGCGACCATCCAGGATTTACGATTACGAATCCGAAAAAGGGTGGACACGTCCATCATTAAGAGTAAACAAAGTAGGCACATGAGTGATTCATGCGCCTACGCATACAAAAAAGGAAGTATTGCTAAAATGTAGTTAAGACACTTGAAAAAGATTGTTTTCACTACAGGTATTTTCTTATATACTTAAGTTTCACTTTATTGTTCAATCGCATCTAGGATTCTCTCCGGGTCAAACCCAAGGACCCATTTACCATTGATTTCTGTTTGAGGAACTCCCATTTGTCCCGTTTGTTCAACAACCTTTTGCATCATAGTTGGATCGTTCTCAACATTCACTTCCTTGAAAGGAATTTCTTTTTCATTTAAAAATTCTTTAATCATTTTGCAATAAGGACATTGTGTTGTTGTATACACCGTAATATTAGCTTCCATTATAAAACCTCCATTTTTTAAGTTGCTTCAATACATTTTCTTCTCTTTACATTACTACCTGCTCTTATCAATACAACCGATTAATCTATTAGTAATATCAGCAGCAATTTCCTATAAAGAGTCTTCCTTTTTTAAATCCAAGCACCCATGCCACCTTTAACATTAGATATTTTTTGAAACCCTTTTTTCTTAAGGATTTTTGCTGCTTTTGCACTCCTCATTCCGCTTTGACAGATAACGACTACTTCTTTTTCCTTATCTAACGAACCTGCTTCACTAGCTAGATTAGAGAGCGGAATATTTTGAAACGGTTTGCGGTGATTTGCTTTATATTCACCAGGTGTACGGACATCAATGAATTGCACATTATGATCCTTGAATTTATTCTTAGCTTCTTGAACACTTATATTCATAATACCTTTTACCGGCATAAAGCGAACTCCGAAAAATGCAACAATAACAATTAATATAATCCACTGAATCAAGCTCATTTTATTACTCCACTTCTCCTTCCCAATCAAGCATGCCTCCAACCATATTTGTTACATTGTAGCCGTTCTGGATTAGGAAATCACATGCGCTTCCACTCCTGCCACCGGAACGACAGACCATATAGTAATGCTCATTTTTATTCAATTCATTTAGACGCTCTGGTATTTGTCCTAGTGGAATATGTTTTGCTCCCGGAATGATTCCCATCTCCACTTCTTCATCTTCCCTTACGTCGATGATATTTAACTTTTCACCTGCATCTCGTTTTCTTTCTAATTCCTTTGCTGTAATTTCTTTCATTTAAAATTACCTCCTAAAAAATTTAACGTCGCATGCCCATTTGGGTATACTGCTATTTAAACGTATTTTTATTTAAAGCCTTAGTCATTTTTGTATTTATTAGATTAAAATATCAATCCAAATCTTTATTGCAGTACCTGCGATCATAACCGCCAAAATAACTTGTAAAATTCGAGTATTCATTTTCTTGCCGGCTTTTGCTCCGAGGGGTGCAGCTAAGAGACTTGCGACAATCATAATTAATGCTGGCCAATAATCTACTTGACCGGTAACAAGTTTACCAACACTGCCTCCGATAGAAGATATAAAAGTAACAGCTAAACTTGTTGCTATTGTCATTCGCGTCGGTATATGCAACACTGTCAACAAAATAGGTACTAGCAGGAATCCACCTGCAGCGCCAACGATACCGGATGCTATTCCAACTATTAAAGCCAGTATAACTGCTAATGGTTTATTAAAAGTCACCTCATCAAGTGGCATATCGTCTACTTGCTTCTTCGGTATAAACATCATCACAGCGGCAATAATTGCTAAAACACCGTACACGATATTTACTGTTTGTCCTGATAAAAAGACAGAACCATAACTACCGATTAAACTACCGATTAAGATAGCTCCTCCCATATAGATGATGAGCTGCTTATTTAGATAACCACCTTTACGGTATGCCCATACTCCGGCGATAGATGCGAACAGCACCTGTACGGCACTTATCCCCGACACCTCATGCGCGGTGAAGGCAACTAAACCAAATAACGGAGGAATGTACAAAAGCATCGGATATTTAATGATAGAACCGCCGACCCCTAACATTCCGGATAAAAATGATCCAATAAATCCGATTGCAAATACAACGATGATAAACGTTAAATCCATGGAGCAACCTTCTTTCCTAAACTAGAAAAGCGAGTAAGGATTCTACTCGCTATTTGGTTTTCATTACGCTTTTTGAATATAGAAATAGAGAATATCATCTTCTGTTTTCTGCTCTAGTAAAGTGTGCCCACCGGATTTTGCCCAAGCTGTAATATCACTTAACGCACCTTTGTCTGTTGCAAGCACTTCAAGTATTTCACCAGAGTTAATCGTATCTATAGCTTTTTTTGTTCGAACGACAGGCATTGGACAAGCAAGACCTTTCGCATCTAATGTTTTCGTAATATTCATTTTGTATTTCTCCTTTATTATTTAAGATAGTTTGAAACCAATATCTTCATAAATTCTTACCGAACCGCACAACGATTTGGACCAATTTCCATTTCGGTTTGTTCGTCATTGTCAGGGATGATTTTACCCATATTCACTTGACGAATTCGCTCATGTGAATTTGGTTGTGGTGGTAAGTTATCTGTCACAGTCCGGCGGAACTCTTCTTCGTCTTCGATATTTAAGCCATGGTTTTCTTTAAATAACTCTCCTAAGCGTCTTGCTACGGTACCATTTTCATTTAACTCATCGATGATCATAAAATGTGCAGGTAACACCACTAACTCTTCAGCAAGCTCGCGGTAACGAGAATATAATGTTTCACGTAAATCCCCTACCCAATCTTCCGCTAGTCCGGCTAAATCCGGACGTCCAATAGAGTCGACAAATAAAATATCTCCTGTCAATAAAAACTGATCATCAATGATGAAAGAAGTTGAACCAATCGTATGACCAGGTGTATATAGTGCACTAACGTCAATTTTGGATGCACCAACTTTAACATTTAAACCATCGGTAAGAGCTGTAAAATCAAACACTACTTCCGCCGCATCTTTTGGTGGTAAATAATAAGTTGCGCCTGTTTCAGCTGCAATATGCCGTCCACCTGAAATATGGTCTGCGTGTAAATGTGTATCAAATACGTGTTTGATTTTTGCACCCTTATCTTTTGCAAAGTTTATAAAATCATCGGTGAAGCGCACTGCGTCAACAATCGCTGCTTCTCCTTCAGAGATTACCATGTAAGAGAGGCAACCTTTCCCTAGTCGGACAAACTGGTATAGCTCACCGCCATTATCCAAGTTTGCTACTTTTACAGGTTCTAAATAGCTGCTCCAAGATCTCATTCCACCTTCAAGATAAGCTGCTTCACGGCCCTCTTCCGCTAACATTTCGGCAACCATCACTGAAGACCCTTCTTTCGCACAAACAACTAAAACTTCTTTGTCAGTTGGAAGTTGTGGTAGAATCTCTTCTACACCATCTAACAATTCAAAGTATGGAACATTTAAATATTCGAATTTATGACCTTCAATTTTCCAATCTTGGAACGCATCTTCATTACGTACATCCAAAATAAAAAGCTCTTCATTATCAATAACTTTTCTAGCAACTTTTGCTGCTGTCCACTTTTGTACTGTCATCTTTTTCGTTACCCCCCCTAGGTATAATTTTGTGATTTTTTTGCAGTGGAGAAATTCTCCACTGCATGAAATTTTTCAATTTAGAACGTTAATGTCGGCGCAGCATTTTTAGCGAATTCAATGAATGTTACAGCCCCGCCAACTTCGATTCCATTTACGAAATCTTCTTTTGTAAGTCCCATGACGTCCATTGTCATTTGGCAAGCAATAAATTTAACACCAAGCTCCTGCGCCATTTCCACTAGCTCTGGGATTGTAGGAGTGTTTGCTTTTTCGAATCCTTCAGCAAAATGTTCTTTCCCAGCTGGCATTTCTAAATGGTGCATTCCTTGCTTATGAATTAAGTTTAACCCTTCAAATGTGAAAAAGATTTGAACCTCTTTTTCTGAAGCTGCTGCCGCTGTTGCAATATTAAATACTTTGTACGCATCAAACAATCCACCGTTTGCTGCAATGATCGCTACCTTTTCTGACATCATACATTCCTCCTAAAATTCTTTTGTTATTTTCCCGTTCCATCCATTCATACCCGGAAGAACGTTATACACTTTTGTAAAACCATTGTCAGCTAAAAGCTGTGCCGCTAAATCAGAGCGGTTACCGGTACGGCAAACCACATAAATCTCTTCATCTTTATCCAATTCCTTCATGCGGGATTCTAGTTCTCCCAGCGGAATGGACTTAGCACCCTCTATATGGCCAAACACATATTCCGCTCCTTCACGCACATCTAAAATCAAACCGTCACGTGATTCTAATTCCTCAAAGGAAATAATCCGTTCGAATGCTTTTTCAACTTTTGGCTCA
Organism: Oceanobacillus sp. AG; assembly: GCF_009746545.1. Classification (NCBI taxonomy): domain Bacteria; kingdom Bacillati; phylum Bacillota; class Bacilli; order Caryophanales; family Bacillaceae; genus Oceanobacillus; species Oceanobacillus sp. AG. The sequence continues at coordinate 87,062 of NZ_WOWT01000009.1, read as the reverse complement.
TCCGAACCTTTGCGGATGTAATGGTAAAGTACATCATCTTCTTCCACTGTTCCTAAATATTGATGCCCAACAGAACTTGCCCAAGCAGCCAAATCTGCTTTTGATCCTTTATCTGTTGCCTGAACTTCCAAAACAACTCCTTCTTCCAGATCATTTATTGCTTTTTTAGTTTTTACAACCGGCATCGGACAAGCAAGTCCCTTTGCATCCAAATGATGATCTGCTTTAATCATGCATTTACCCCCCTCGGTATTATTTTTTTAAAAATAATAATGCAGACACCTATTTTATACCCTAACAGGTATATTTAATGGTAATAAAATAGTCGTTTTTATAACGACGTTTCGAAGATGTCTTTCATTCATTTCCCGCTGATTTAGCTTAGCGGAAAATCAATTCATGATTCATCATATACCCCGCCGGGTAAAAAGTCAACTCTTTATGCTTTTACTTTTTTAAATCATTTTTCAAGCTTCAACTTCAAACTGATTTAGCAAGATTGATTCGTAGTCAATATACAAAAACCCCAGTCAGCAGCTTCCTTCTCTACTAACTGGGGTTTATTCATCTTTTCAAAGCGATGTTCCTTACTCACTTAATCCATCCGAAATTACCTCAATATTATATTCCAAATATTTAACATACGTATCTGCTTCGCTGCCTTTCTCGCCGATTTCATCTGAATAAATAGGCTTTTCATAAATTGGGATTCCCGTTTCATTTGATACGGTTTCCATTGGCCGCGTGTCCACATTCGACTCGACAAATAGAGTACGAACATCATTTTTTTTAAGATAATCTACAAGTGATGTGATTTGTTGCGGAGTCCCGTTTTCCTCCGTATCTACAGCCCAAATATAAGCTTCTTCTAACCCATAACGGTTTGTCATATATTGGAAGGCTTGTTCGCTTGTCACAAGAATACGTTTTTCTTCGGGTATTTCATTTATTTTTTCCTCATATTTTTTATCGATTTCTTTCAACACTTCGAGATACGCTTCCGCCCGTTCGCTATATTCTTCCGCGTTGTCGGGATCGATTTCGATTAACGCATCCCTCATATCTTCAGCCATATAGATGCCTACAACGGGATCGATAAAGGTATGTGGGTTGACTTCCTCTTCCACACCTTCTTGATCTTTACCGACATACATCGGTTCAACTCGCTCGGTTAAACTAAAGACTTTATCTTCATCCTGATTAACCGAATCAATCATTTTCATAAACCATCCATCACTGCCGCCTTCTAAATTCATTCCATTATAGAATAGGATATCCGCATCTGAAGCCTTCTTAATATCCTCAGGAAGCGGCTCATACTCATGAGGATCAGTTCCTGTTGGGACCAAGTTGTGCACTTCCACGTTATCTCCACCAATTTCCTTCGCTATATCCTCAATAATCGTAAAAGATGTAACAACCTGTAATGGTTTATCGGTGTTTCCTTCCGAATCACCTGCCCCATTTTCTTCTTCACTTCCGCAAGCTGCTAATGCAAATAGAAGCACACTTGCTAGGATTAATCCTAATACCTTTTTTCTTGTCTGTTTCATTTTTTCACATATTCTCCCTTCACATTAGCACAGTTTCCAGTTTGGTAAATGCCAACAAAAGTCCGTGACACGGCTTTACATGGAGAGGCGGGCATCGGAGGGCTTTACGCCTTGTGAAATCGGGGTTTAACCGGTTTCCTCTTTCACAACATTCCATGCCCGCAGAGGCTTCATACCAAGCCACAAACGTATAATTGTAGTGAATTTGTACGTTACACTTGAATTCAGCTGAAATAACATGAAAATATCTGTTCTGATTTGCGATAGATCATCCGTTTTTGGCTCGAATAGTGTGCAACTTTACAATATTAGTTTTTAACTTTTTGCAGTCCTGCTCCTCATTGTCTTCAACATACGCCAGATAAGGCCTTGCTTTGGGGCGAATAAAAATGCTAGGACGAATATTCCTGTCGCCGCTAAAGCGATAATAGGCCCTGACGGCATATTATGCAGGAAGCTTATATATAACCCAATCACAGAAGCTAATGCTCCAAAAAATGCTGCAAGAATAACCATGAACGATAATCGATTTGTAAGTAAATAAGCTGTTGATGCCGGAGTAATCAACATTGCTACGACAAGAATCACTCCAACTGTTTGTAAGGAAGCAACCGTGACTAGGGTTAGTAATATCATAATACCGTAATGGATGATCCGTGTCTTCAATCCATAAGCCTGTGCCATCGTCAGATCAAAACTCGAAACGAGTAATTCTTTAAAAAACAGCAGGACTGCTGCGATAACGATGATACCAACAATTATCGTCATCCACATATCGGTGCTCCGAACAGATAATACATTCCCAAATAGTATCTGTGTTAAATCCGTAGCACTTTGGGCTGCTGTTATTAATACAATTCCCAGTGCAAACGCAGCGGAAAAAACGATCCCTATCGATGAATCAGTTTTAATCCGACTGTGTTGATCGATGAATCCTATACCAAATGCTGCTAATATACCTACCGCGACAGCTCCGTAAAAATAATTAATCCCAAGCATATAAGAAATCGCAACCCCGGGTAAAATGGCATGGGAAATAGCATCTCCCATTAAAGCCATGCCGCGGAGGATAATGAAACTTCCTACAATCCCGCAGATTATTCCTACTACAATCGAAGTGACAAATGCTTTTTGTAAGAACTCGTAGTTTAGTAAATCTTGGATGAACTGCACTTACACTCCAACCTCCAATCCACCAGCCGTCTGAAATTTCGTTTGATAAGCTTTTTTCATTATCTCCTCTTTAAAGACAGCTGTTACAGATCCTGCACCATACAACTCTTTGTTGATGATAATAATCTCATTAAAATAATCTTTTACTTTTGCTAAATCATGATGGACGACAAATATCGTTTTCCCTTCATTTTTTAAACCTTTTAGGATATTGATGATGATTTCTTCACTCGCAACGTCAATCCCGACAAATGGTTCATCTAGAAATAAGAAATCAGCATTCTGTGCTAATGCACGTGCTAAAAACACACGTTGTTGCTGACCGCCAGATAATTCACCAATCTGACTTTTGGCATAATCCTGCATTCCGACTTTTTCCAAACAAGCCATTGCCCATTCTTTATCCGTCTTTTTAGGTCTGTGAAACAATCCTAATTTCGGGTACGTCCCTAATAGCACTGTATCTTTTACAATAATTGGAAAATCCCAATCGATATTCGAACGTTGCGGAACGTATGCAATTTTCTTTCTCTGTTTATGAATTGGCTGTCCATCAATTTCAATCTCGCCAGATTGAGTCGGAACTAATCCAAGCATTGCTTTTACTAGTGTTGACTTGCCTGCACCATTTGGTCCCAATATTCCAATTAGGCTTCCTCCATCAAAAGTAAAACTAATATTCTTCACAACTTCTTTATCTACATAAGATACACTTATATTTTTTACAGAGATTTTATTAGCCATATATTTTCCCTCCGATATATCCATCGACTTAGCCATGGAAACAAAAGTTTCCCGCACGCAACAAATGGGTAAAAAAAAGTAAACTTGCTTTTTTTATATAATTTGACCATCCGATATAATAACTTAATTTTATTATATTCCTTTTGTAGTTTGATGTCAACAACTAATTTTGCCTATGGCAACTTTGGATAAAGTGAAACTTCATTCAGCGGAGGTTTCCTTACCAACCCGACTGAATGTTAGTTGAACCGAATCAGGGATTTACGGACTGTTTTATCCCCCACCTTTACATACCGAGCTTCCCTCATGTTTAGAAGTGGGGGTATTACAGACCGTTAATGCGTGTACAAAAGGGCGCCCATACTTTTGCAAAAACCATTGAATAATATGTTCTTCTGCCGACCCTATGCTTCTCCAGCATTCATTTACAAAGCAGGGACACAGGGACTGCTTCCAATCCCTATGCCCCAACTTTTTATTTATCTTGTTCGTTTTTTGCTTTGTTTATATATTCTCTCCAGCGTTTTTTATCTGGGGTAATGGTTAGCCCCAAGTATTTCCTCTCCTGATTGGCATCTTTATAAAGTGATATCGTCATTAATATAACGACGACACTAAATGGCAGTGCGGAGATGATTGCTGCAGATTGTAATGCATTTAATCCCGTTTCTCCACCGGCTAGCAGCAATATAAAAGCGATTGCCGACAATGCTAGTCCCCATATCACTTTTATAAATCCTGCAGGACTTAACGTTCCAAAGGCTGTCTGCATACCTAGAACGAATATGGCAGAATCTGCAGAAGTAATGAAGAACGATGCTATAAGTATAACCGTAAGAATTGATAAAAGGAGGCTTAAAGGCAGTTCATTTAAAACTCCAAACAACTGAGTCTCCGGTGGCATGTCAAATATCTGCGGTGCAGATTGCGCTACATCAATACCAGTCAAACCAAACGCGCTGAACCAAAGGATACTTACCAACGTTGGAACGAGGAGTACCGCCAATACAAATTCCCGGATTGACCTGCCACGGGAAATCCTTGCAATAAATATACCTACAAATGGACTCCAACTCATCCACCAGCCCCAGTAATAGATCGTCCATGAATGCATCCATTCTCGTTTTTGTGGATCTAATGGTGCAACGTCCAAACTGTTAAATATTAATGAATCAAGATAAGCTCCAGTCGTAGAGGTCATCATATTAAGAATAAATAACGTAGGCCCAAGAATTAAGAAAGCAATAAGTAAGAGAGCAGCTAAGATCATATTTAAATTACTTAAATATTGAATCCCTTTACTGATTCCGCTCCATGCACTATAGATGAATAATACAGTTACAACGGCAATGATGATACCTTGAACCAGCTGATTGTATGGTAAACCAAAGAGATAGTTCAGCCCACCATTAATTTGCATCGCCCCTAATCCTAAAGAAACAGCTACTCCAATAATGGTTACGAATACGGTTAGCACATCAACCATCGTTCCAATTGGACCATCTACCCTATCTCCTAAGACTGGACGCAACGTTTTAGATATTAAACCAACCTCACCTTTTCTAAACTGTGCATATGCTAATCCAAGTGCAACAATGCCGTAAACCGCCCACGGATGAAATCCATAATGCAGAAGAACCGATTTCATTGATTCTGCCAAAGCAGCCGTTGTTTCGGGTTCAGCACTAGGTGGTGCGAGAAAATGGGAGAGTGGCTCAGAAGCGCCGTAAAAGACAAGTCCAATCCCCATCCCTGCACTAAACAACATCGTAAGCCAAGATACCGTATGGAACTCTGGTTCATCATGTGGCTTACCAAGTTTTAGTTTGCCGATCGGGCTAATACCTAAAAATATACAAAAGAATAAAATTACCGTAAAAACGGTCATATAATACCAGCCAAACGTGTCTGAAATCCATGAAGCAACAGCACCAGCAATATTTCCAAATTGCTCAGGGAATACAGCGCCCAAAAGCACTAATATCCCAACAATGATAGATGCATAAGTAAATACACTTGAGAATTGTTTTTGTTTTCCACCCATATTAAAGTTTCATCCTCTTCGAAAACCGGGACAGGGGGTCAGAGCACTTGTCCCAGCTTAAATTAACGATAACAATATATTAACAATTTATATAATCATTCACAAGGTTTTTCCCGCCTATTGTTCATATTGCCCATAATAAAAGAGCCATAAACATTATTTTGCGAATGGCTCTATTTGGTATATTAGATTCTTTGCAGTATGATACAGTAACACGAGAAGTGGTAAGTACAGGGAGGAAAAATCTATCCCCTAACGTACTTTTCAACAATAAGAAAATCGGGCAAAACATTTACTGCTTTGCCCTCCCTTCATTAATCAATCTTAAATAATTGAGCATTAATTGCAACAATTATCGTACTTAATGACATGACGGCAGCTCCAATGGCCGGCGTCACAAGAATACCAAAATTGATTAATACACCTGCTGCTAGTGGAATTGCTACTATGTTATACCCCGATGCCCATCCCAGGTTCTGGATCATTTTTCTATAGCTTGCTTTGGAGAGCTTTACAATATTCAGGATATCAACCGGGCTACTGTTTACTAAAACAACATCTGCCGTTTCGATAGCAACGTCTGTACCCGCTCCTATTGCAATACCCAAATCTGCTTCAGCCAAGGCGGGTGCATCATTGATTCCATCACCAATCATCGCAACTTTATTATTGTCCTCTTTTAATTGTTTCACATTACTGGCCTTCTCATGTGGAAGTACTTCTGCAATAACCGTTGACATGCCAAGTTGTTCACCGACATAGTTTGCAACACGGCTATTATCCCCAGTCATCATCACCGTTTCAATGCCGCTATTATTCAGTTCATTGATGACGTCATAAGAGGATTCCCGAATGATATCGGCTAATGCAATCATGCCTTGTAATTCATTATCCTTTAATATAAAAATTACTGTTTTGCCTTGTTGCGCTAACTTATCGAATGTTTCTTCATCAAAGTCAACTTGATTCTCCCGCATTGCTCCCGGGCTGATCGCTGCAATTTCCGAACCATTCACGTCAGCAGTCAATCCTTTACCGGTTAAGTTTTTATAATTTGTAACGTCGTATAGCTCTAAATTGCGCTCTTTCCCTTCCCTCACAATCCCTTTAGCAATTGGATGGTCGGACTGTGTCTCAACGGAATAGGCCAATTTCAATAATTCTTCTTCACTAACATTGTTGCTTGGGTGAATATCCGTAACACCGAAGTTTCCTTCCGTAAGTGTACCTGTCTTATCGAAAACGACACGATCCAATTTCCAAGCACTTTCAAATGGAATACGGTTCCTAATTAACAAACCTTTCTGCGCAGCAATCGATGTTGATCGTGAAGTAACTAATGGCATTGCAAGGCCAAGTGCGTGCGGACAAGCAATGATCAGAACGGTAACCATTCGTTCTAATGCAAATTCAAAGTCACTTGTAACAGCCCAATATAGAAGCGTGATGATTCCCGACACTACAGCTACATAGAACAACCATTTTGCCGCAGTATCTGCAAATCCTTGTGCTCTTGACTTCGTACTTTCTGCATCACTTACTAGTTGGATGACTTGAGCTAAATACGTATCGTTTCCCGTTTTATTTACTCTGATTTTTATTACGCCATCCCCATTAACCGATCCACCAATTGCATCCATTCCCGGTCCTTTTTCAACTGGAACAGACTCACCTGTTAACATGGACTCGTCGACAGTAGATTCTCCTTCAAAGATTTCTCCATCAAGCGGTATTTTTTCTCCAGATTTCACAAGAATCTCATCTCCAGGGTGTAACTCTTCAACAGATACATCGACAATGTTTCCGGAAGCATCAATCTTATGTGCTTCTTTTGGCATCAGTTTAATCAATTCTTCCAGTGCCTTGGAAGCACCCATGACCGATCTCATTTCAACCCAGTGACCTAACAGCATAATAACGATTAGTGTAGCAACCTCGAAGTAAAAGTCACTTCCTGCGATAAAGAATGCTGTTAACGTACTATAAACGTAGGCAGTTACAATCGCTAAAGAGATTAACAGCATCATTCCAGGTGTTTTTGTTCTTATTTCATCCCACGCTCCAACTAAAAACGGTTTACCTCCATAGAAGAAGACGAATGTTGAAAGGAGAAATAATAATACCATGTTTCCTGTAAAGGTTACTTCGTAGTTGAATAGCATTTGAATCATCGGTGATAGATAGGTTATCGGTATTGCTAAAACTAGGGACACCCAGAACCTTTTCTTAAAATCCTCAATCATATGTTCATGGTGATCCGCATGACCGTGTCCACCGTGACTGTGGCCATGCTGACCGTGATCATCGTGGGCTGTGTGGCCGTGGTTCTCATGTTCTTCATGCAAACTGTGTTCATGATGATGTTTGTTTTTTCCATTACCTTGCTTTTCCACTATTTTCACTCCCCGTCTCGTAGTATTTGAAGACTCTATGCAACTTATTCCATTTTCCTTATCTCAATCATAACATACAATACCCCCCTTTAGTATTCATTAAACAAAATAAGTATCACAAAATTGTGCAGACTTTGCGCATTTTTGTTTTATATAACCAATACCCCCTGTAAAATTAATGTACCACTTATAGCCAATTAGCCAATACCCCAAACGGTTATAAAATAGTCATCGATTGGAAAACCCTCCCCCAGTAGATTTTTCCCCTTACATTCCTTACATGCGAATCAACAGTCTTTCCTTCTGTTTCAGACCCAGAAGATTAGCATCAATGTAACGGATAAATAGTAGTTATAGATGTGTTTATCTTTGCTAATAATCCATGATTTCCGCCACCCTTCTTTGATTGCGCTTACACATTTTTAATCTTAAAACTATTTTAAAATAAGCAAGGTATAAATGAAACCATCATTTCGTAAGGAATGATGGTTTCATTTTCATACTTTATATTGGACGAATCATAAGTTTAGCATTTTATTTTTTCTGTAGTGCACGAATCAAGCTTGAAGTCTTATTTTAAACATAAAAAAACCACCAACTTATGTATTGGTGGAGACGGAGGGAGTCGAACCCTCGTCCAGAGATATTGCCACTCAGGCTTCTACACGTGTAGTTGATATATTCGTATTTCACTATTCACTCAGCCTATCAACAGGCTTTGTGATAGCTAGTCTGATTCATCTCGACTGACGATCCTCAGACGGTGGAAGTCAGTCCAGCCTGTTTGAGTTTGAGACCCTTCTATCTACAACACAGGCGATTGTAGGAAGGATCCTTTAGAACTGCTTAAGCAGCAGCTAAAGAGTAGTTTTCGTTTTTGCCAGTTATAGGCGTTTACGTTTTACGAGCCGTAACCTCGACGCGCAACCTGAGCTCAACCTACCCCTGTCGAATCCGTAACGTCCCCATATAAATGAGAACACTCGGGGAGTCCCAAGCTCTATACTTATTATAACACAGACTTGTAATAATGCAAAGGGACCAATTTAAGCCTACTGATTGTATTCCTTTAACGCCCGGTCCGCATCCCGTTTCATTTGTTTCCGTTTCATATCTTCCCGCTTATCGAACTTTTTCTTCCCTCTACCAAGACCGATTAACACTTTGGCATAGCCATTTTTAATATAAATTTTAAGCGGGACAAGTGTATACCCTTCCTGTTGCGTAAGCCCGATTAATTTATCAATCTGATTACGGTGCAAGAGAAGTTTACGAGAACGGGTTGGATCATGGTTATAGCGATTTCCCTGTTCATACTCTGCGATATGCAGATTAACTAGAAAAACTTCACCGTTGATAATTCTCGCGTGGGCATCTTTAATACTTACCCGCCCAAGCCGGAGTGATTTAATTTCTGTACCTTGAAGGACAATGCCTGCTTCATACGTTTCTTCGATAAAATAATCATGGCGTGCTTTCCTGTTTACTGCAATTGTTTTTCCAGTTCCCTTTGGCATTGAAACACCTCCCAATCACTTGCATAGACCTTTATTTTATCAGATTATCATGTTTTTTCCAATGAGAATTTATTTATTGCAAATAAATCAGACTAATCGCCATAATCGCCATGCCAGCAATAACGCCGTATATCGATAAATGCGCCTCATCATATCGCTTCGCAGCAGGTAATAGTTCATCAAGCGAAATAAATACCATAATTCCGGCAACCATTGCAAATGTGATTCCCAAGACGAATTCATTTAAAAACGGCATTAGGATAAGAAATGCTAGGATCGCTCCAACCGGCTCCGCTAAACCGGAAAGGAAAGAAAGCTTGAACGCCTTTTTCCTACTGCCTGTCGCATAGTAGATTGGCACCGATACGGCAATTCCTTCCGGGATATTATGAATAGCTACGGCGACCGCGATTGCGAAGCCGACAGAAGGATCCTGCAGAGTTGAAATGAATGTTGCAATGCCTTCAGGAAAGTTATGGATCCCAATTGCTATCGCTGTAAATATGCCCATTTTCATCAGTTCCGGGTCTTGGATTGCCTTTCCCGGTTTCTCCATATCTTCTACCTTTTTAATTTCGTGGGGGTTGGAATAAGTTGGGATCAGCTTATCAATCACACCGATCAATAACATTCCGCTAAAAAATGCAAGGACCGTCACCCAATACCCTTCTGTATAACCTAATGAGGATACGAGGGATTCTTTCGCCTTAAAAAAGATTTCTATCATCGAAACATAAATCATCACACCGGCTGATAAGCCAAGTGCAAATGAAAGAAATTTTGTATTTGTTGTTTTTGCAAAAAATGCAAGCAAGCTCCCTACACCGGTAGCAAGCCCTGCAAAAAGAGTAAAAATTAAAGCAAGGGTTACATTATCCATCACAACACCTCCAGCCAATATTCATATTTTATTATACCTAATCGCGTCATAAAAGTTCCATGAAAAGCTTAATAGTAACAAAGGCGGAAAGCAATGTACAAACTGGAGCACTCCGGAATGAGATAAAGGAAACACAACGAACGAGAGTGAGTTGATGTTGACTTATCGATTGGAGGAGTGTGAAGTTTGCTAGTTGCTGGGCGCTGGAGCCGGACGTGGCTTTCCCTGATATCCAAGTTATCCAAAGCATTTATATTTTATAGTTTTCCATGCTATAAAAAACAGTGGAGCCTCCCCACTGTTTTTATTTTTTCTTCTTACCTTTATTTTTTTTTACTTTCGGTTTACCTTTAGATTTGTTCTTTCTTCTTGCCGGGATTTCTTGTTTGTTTCCTTCGCGGCGTCTTTTTTTCGCCTTTGTTTCCAAGAGTTCGAAGTCTACAGCCCGTTCATCTAAGTTTACTTGAGCCACTTTTACTTTCACTTCGTCTCCAACACGATATATTTTGGCAGTATGCTCTCCAATTAATGCATGTGTACGATCATCATAATGATAATAATCATCCGTCAGGTAGCTGACATGAACAAGCCCTTCCACCGTATTTTCCAGTTCTACAAACAATCCGAAGTTCGTTACCGAGCTAATTACTCCTGTAAACTCCTCGCCAATCTTATCTTCCATATACTCCGCTTTCTTTAAGTCATCCGTTTCCCGTTCCGTGTCGACCGCTCTTCTTTCCATTTCGGATGTATGCTTTGCGATTTCCGGAAGAGCTTCCCGCCAATCCGCAATCGTCTTTCTATCCATCTTCTTCTCAAATAGATACGTGCGGATGAGCCGGTGGACAATTAAATCCGGGTAGCGGCGAATCGGTGACGTGAAATGGGTATAAAAGTCTGTCGCAAGTCCAAAGTGCCCGACACTTTCTGGGGCATACTTCGCCTGTTTCATGGATCGAAGCATCAGCTTTGAAACAATCATTTCTTCTGGTTCATCTTTTATCTTGTCAAGAACTTTTTGTAAGGCTTGCGGATGGATTTCATTTGCTGTTCCTTTTACCGAAATACCAAGACCAGCAAGGAATTCAAAGAAACTCTCCAATTTTCCTTCATCCGGATCTTCATGGATGCGGTGAATGAACGGTACATCCAGCCAATGGAAGTGTTCTGCCACCGTTTCGTTTGCAGCGAGCATAAATTCCTCAATCAACCGTTCACCGACTGAACGCTCACGAAGCACGACATCCTTCGCTTTTCCTTCGTCGTCAACAAGCACTTGCGCTTCCTTGAAATCGAAGTCAATCGCCCCTCGGCCCTTTCGCTTTCCACGGAGGATTGCTGCAAGCTTTTCCATCTGCTCGAACATTGGAACAAGTTCGGCATATTTCTCTCGTAACTCTTTATCCTGATCGACGAGAATTTTATTCACGTCGGTATAAGTCATCCGTTCCGTTGAATTAATAACAGCGGGGAAAAATTCATGCTCCACAACTTCTCCGCTCGTCGTAATTTCCATCTCACACCCAATTGTCAACCGGTCGACTTGTGGGTTCAATGAACAGATCCCATTGGAGAGCCGATGTGGAATCATTGGAATAACCCGGTCGACAAGATAGACACTTGTCCCTCTTTCATATGCTTCCTCATCCATCGGAGAGCCTTTGTCAATATAATAACTGACGTCGGCAATATAAACACCTAGTTGGTAATTCCCATTGTCCAGCTTTTTAACCGAAATCGCATCATCAAGGTCCTTTGCATCTGCCCCGTCAATCGTTACAATTTGTTCATTCCGACGATCGATTCTATCTTCAAGCTCCTCGGGCGAAATCTCATCAGGTATTTCTAATGCCTGTTGTAAAACATCATCAGGAAAATCAATCGTTATCCCATGTTTATAAATAATGGATATAATATCAATGCCGGGGTCATTTTTATGACCGAGAATCTCGGTGATTTCAGCTTCTGCACTGCTCCACGCTTCAGGATACTTCGTAATCTGTGCAATGACCTTATGGCCGTCAATTGCCCCGTTCGCTTTTCCTTTCGGGATAAAGATATCATGGGGAATCCGCTTATCATCAGGGATGACGAAACCAAAGTTCTTGTTATCATCGTACGTTCCGACGACTTGAGTAATCGCCCGCTCCAATATCCGGAGCACGACACCTTCCGCACGGTCGCCTGCAAAGGATTGCTTCTCCCGCCTTACAAGCACCTTATCGCCATTCATCGCGGAGTTCAAATCAGATGGATTAATGTAAATATCCTCTACCCCCTCTTCTTCGGGGAGTAGGAAGGCGAATCCTTTATTATGCATTTGAATCCGACCTAAAATGAGATTCATTTTCTCCGGGAGGCCGTAACGGTTCTTTCTCGTGCGGACGAGTTCACCCGAATCCTCAAGACTATTCAATGTTTTAATTAGTTCTTTAAATTCTTCTGCATCTTGAATGCCCAACTTCTCTTCAATTTCATCGACGCTTAACGGCCGGGTCTCCGTTTCATTGAAAAATGTAAGCAATTTTTCTTTCATTCGTCTCACCTACTTTCATTATATTTATTACCGCTCATGACTTTTTTAATCATACATTCCAGTCAAGCTTCTCAAGGAATTGATAAATATCCTCATGCAATTCATCTTTCTGCTTGTCCAACGTGATAACATGGCCGGATTCCTCATACCATTTAATATCCTTCAAATCGGCCTCGACATGATCATAAATATAATTCGCACTTTCTGTATTGATCATCATGTCGTTTCTAGCCTGGACGACAAATGTCGGAGTGTAAATCGTGTCTACATTATCCTTTACTTCTTCAATCGTCTCTTTCAATAAAGAAAACAGTTCAGTAGATTCTTCCATGACAGTTGCTACTTCGCGTTCAATAGTTTTTGCGTCTTTTCGTTCGAGTTGTTTATATTCTTTGGCAAAGAGTTCAAAGCCTTGTGTTAGTTGAGTCTCATTATCAAAAAACATTGGTGCACACATTGAAATTATACCTTTCACCTGGGTTGAATAAGCAAGCTTTAATCCAAGCACGCCTCCAAGTGAAAGTCCGGCAACAGCAATTTCATCATAACCTAGTTCCTTCAAGTGATTTAATGCTAAATTCACATCTTCCCACCACTGATCTGGATTTGACTTAATCAGCTCTTCCGGCGGAACTCCGTGTCCCCGATAAATCGGTGCATGAGATGTGTAACCTTTTTTCTCCAAAAAGCGGCCAAGCATTCTGACGTCCGCTGTATGCCCTGTGAATCCATGTAGTAATAGAACAGCTCTTGGTCCCGCTTCAAATGTAAAGGCTTGTGGCTGTTTAATCTTCATATCTATCTACCCTTTCAATCAATACTCTAAAACGATGTTCAAAAAAGAAGATAAAAAGGACCGCGATCGGCTAAAAACACAATCGTCTTTCTAACGCCGACACTAGCTCATCCTGTGTGTCGATTTCGAGGTGGCTAGAGCTTCCAGGATCGAAATGTACGTTAGTAGGTACATGAGAAACGAGAAAGCAAGCTAACGAGCTTCTCGTGTGTAGTGAGTTCTACGCCCTCCACAAGACGTGGACGGTTTTAGTAGAACCTCCTCTTTCGAAGTGTCACTATTTACCATTTTGAACAACCTGTCTAAAAAACCCCTACCACAAACGTGATAAGGGTAATTATTATTATATAACATATGCACTTAAGAAAGCTAAAAGGAAGAATAGGATTCCTGTTACTACCGTACCACGATGCAGGAATAAATCGAGTCCTTTTGCTTTTTGTTTCCCAAATAATTGTTCAGCTCCACCGGATATTGCTCCCGATAGCCCGGCACTTTTCCCTGATTGCAGAAGAACAAAGACAATCATAATAAGTGCATCGATTACCAATAAAATATTTACTGCCATTTGCATGTTACAATGACACCTCCCGTGACGACAATTACTATTATATACTTTATCACAAGTGTATTTTATATAGCAAGATAATACTTTAGTTTTATTATTTTTTCTTTTCTAATCTAGGCGTTATAATGGGCTTTAGGAGGATGAGGAGAATATGAATGAAGAATTTTGGCTAACCGCAGAAGATGATTGTGAATTATATATCCGAAGCTGGGGTAGTGATATCAAGGATGCAAAAGCAGTTATTCTCATATCCCATGGAATGACAGAACACATCGCAAGGTACAAGCAACTTGCCGCCTTTTTTAATGGCAAAGGGTTCATCGTCTATGGGGATGATCACCGGGGACATGGTAGAACGGGAGAGAAACAAGGTCAACTCGGTTTCATCGCGGAAGCAAATGGCTTTGAATTATTGGTGGAAGACCTACACCTTCTTATACAATATGTGAAAAAACAGCATACAGGATTACCGATTTTTATTTACGGTCATAGTATGGGATCCTTTATAACAAGAAATTACATTCAGAATTATTCCGAGGAAGTTGCCGGAGTACTATTAGCTGGTTCTGGTTTTTTCCCCGAGCGAAGCAGTAAAGTTGGTTTGGAAATTGCCTCTTTTCAAAATCCGAGGAAAGAATCGACTTTCATGAACAATCTTGTATTCGGTAATTATAATAGTAAAATCGTCCAAAAGCTGACTAGTTTTGATTGGCTCACAAGGGACGGCCAAGTTGTAGATGATTATATCGCGGATCCACTTTCCGGTTACGTACCAACTGCCGGTTTTTTTATTGATTTGCTGACTGGTATTTTACAGATGCAGGACCCGGAGCGCAACAAGCGGATCAGAAAGGATTTACCAATGCTTTTCATAAGCGGAGATGCCGATCCGGTCGGTAATTACAGTAAAGGTGTCTTTCAAGCTGCAGAAAGCTACATAGAAGCCGGTCTAAGCGATGTGATTGTCTCCCTCTATCCAGATGCTAGGCACGAATTACACCAGGAAACAAATAAAGAGGAAGTGTTCGCCTTTTTGGAGCAATGGATTAGGAAACAATTATAAAGTGAAACTTCATTCAGTGGGGGTTTCCTTCCCTCCTCCACTAAATGTTCAGTTGAACAGAATCAGGAATTTACGGACTGTATATCCCCCACCTTCACATCTTGGGCGGGCTTCCCTCATGTTTAGATGTGGGGGTATTACAGACCGTTAATGCGTGATAAAGGTGAACTAGAGAAGCGAAGTGGACCAATCCGAAACCGGGAACGGTCCACTTCTTGCTTATTTGCTTGTGGACTTCAGCATTCTTACTATACCGCTATCTTCCTACTCAATCACCTCTATCCACTGATCCACCGGCGTTCTTCCTTTATCCCTTGTTGTCTTATCGGGGTAGCCAATTTGTAAGACAGCGGCGATCTTATGCTTCTCATGATCCAATCCAATTCTCTCGATAAACTGCTCGTCGTGCATATAAGGTGTAATCGTCCAGAGCATGCCAACACCGTATTCCCAAGCAGCAAGCTGGGAGTTCTGAATAAAGGCTGCGACCGATGAATACTCTTCTTCGTTTCGAATCGGGTCGTTGGGGATTTCATAATAAATCAAAGCGTGATGAGGGATGGTGAATAGAAAATCAGCAATCGATGCCCTCGAACGCATTGCCTTCTCGGAATTACCACTTGGTAGCATGCCTGAGCGTTGATAGCTTTCAATAATTGCTCGTATGAGCTGTTCTTTCCCGTCTCCTTGATATAATTTTATCCTCCATGCCTCAGTCATATAATGTGTTGGTGCATAGGAACCGTATGTAAAAATTTCTTTTAACGTAGACAGCTCTATTTTCTCACTCTTAAAACTTAGCGTGGAGCGTCGTTCTTTAATTGTATGTAATAGATTCATTCCGATTCCCCTCCTGTTATTACTTATTATAGCGCTTCAACCAAGCAGAAGACAAAAATATCCTAGACTCAGAACAAGTCTAGGATATTTTTCCCTTTTGTTAATTCATAGGAATCTTAAAATCATATGCTATGGATAACTTTCCGGAGATAGCCACATCCACTCTGCGCCCATCACCGCCTTTGTTTCTTACTTTTTCAAGTTATAGAAAGCATTTTTGCCTGCATATTCAGCGATACCTGCAAGTTCGTCTTCGATACGCAGTAACTGGTTGTATTTCGCAACACGGTCCGTACGGGACGGTGCACCTGTCTTGATTTGACCAGCATTTGTTGCAACTGCAATATCAGCAATTGTTGCATCTTCTGTTTCACCAGAACGGTGGGAGATTACTGCTGTATATCCTGCACGTTTTGCCATTTCAATTGCTTCAAATGTTTCTGTTAATGTACCGATTTGGTTTACTTTGATTAGAATAGAGTTGGCAATACCTTTCTCAATTCCTTCTTCAAGCTTGGATGTGTTCGTTACGAATAAGTCGTCACCAACAAGCTGGACACGGTCACCGATACGGTCCGTTAATAACTTAAAGCCATCCCAGTCATCCTCGTCAAAACCGTCTTCAATAGATACGATTGGGTATTTGTCAACCATTTGCTCATACCATTCAACCATTTCTTCAGACGTACGGACGACACCTTCACCTTTGAAGTTGTATTTCCCGTCTTCAAACATTTCAGATGCGGCAACGTCCATTGCAAGCTGTACTTCTTCACCTGGTTTATAACCAGCAGCTTCAATCGCTTCGATGATTGTCTGTAGGGCTTCTTCGTTAGATCCAAGGTTAGGGGCAAATCCGCCTTCATCCCCAACTGCTGTGTTCAATCCTTTGTCAGCCAGAACTTTCTTCAATGCATGGAAGATTTCTGCCCCGACACGTAATGCTTCTTTAAATGTTGGAGCTGCGACAGGCATAATCATAAATTCTTGGATGTCTACGTTGTTGTCTGCGTGCTCTCCACCATTTAAAATGTTCATCATTGGAGTTGGCAGTACGTTTGCGTTGAATCCGCCAAGGTAATTGTATAATGGGATATCAAGGTAGCTGGATGCTGCATGAGCTGCTGCCATGGATACGCCTAAGACTGCGTTCGCACCTAGTTTTCCTTTGTTTTCTGTTCCATCTAATTCAATTAATAATGCATCGATGATATTTTGTCTTGTAACGTCAAGCCCAATCAGTTCTGGAGCGATAACTTCATTTACGTTATTTACCGCTTTTTCTACACCTTTACCTAGATAACGACTCTTATCACCGTCACGTAATTCTACTGCTTCATATTCACCAGTAGATGCACCACTTGGAACGAGGGCAGAACCGAACCCACCTGATTCTGTCGTAATTTCAACCTCAACCGTTGGATTACCACGGGAGTCTAGTACTTCTCTTGCATAAACATCTGTAATGTATGGCATTTATAATTCTCTCCTTTTATCTATTGTTTTTAATTTACTTTTTTAATAAAGAATTACCGGTCATTTCTTCAGGCTTATTTACGTCCAATAAATCAAGCAAAGTTGGGGCTAAATCTGCTAGAATTCCACCGTCCCGTAATTCCGCACCCTTCTCGGTAACGATTACCGGAACCGGGTTTGTCGTGTGTGTTGTCATCGGATCCCCTTCAAGTGTCATGACTTCATCGGAGTTACCATGGTCAGCAGTAATAATTGCTTTACCACCGAGTTCCAGAATTTTATCGACGATCTTGCCTAAACATTCGTCCACTGCTTCAACTGCTTTAATGGTCGGCTCTAGCATTCCGGAATGACCGACCATATCCGGGTTCGCGAAGTTTAAGATGATTGCTTGCTGGTTACCTTCTTCAAGTTCCTTCAGTAACGCGTCCGTTACTTCATATGCACTCATTTCCGGTTTTAAATCGTAAGTAGCTACTTTTGGTGAATCGATCAAAATTCGTTTTTCACCAGGAAATTCCTCGTGACGTCCACCACTCATAAAGTAAGTGACATGTGGATATTTTTCCGTTTCGGCAATTCGCAATTGATTCAATCCGTTTTCAGATAGAACTTCTCCGACCGTATTCTTCAAATCGGTTGGACCAAACGCAACTGCACTATTTATATCATTACTGTAGTTCGTAAATGTGACGAAATCAATGTCCTGTGGAACATTTTCACCACGTTCGAAGTCACGGAAATCTACATCCGTAAATGTTTTCGTAATTTGAATTGCCCGGTCTGGTCGGAAGTTGAAGAAGATGATCGAATCATTATCTTCAATCAGGCCGACTGGCTCTTTATTTTCATCAATGATGACGGAAGGTTCAACGAATTCATCAAAGATTCCGTGTTCATAGGAATCATAGACGGCATCAAGCGGATGCTGATAAGCTGGACCTTTCCCATGTACCATTGCGTCGTATGTTTTCTTCACACGATCCCAGCGATGATCCCGGTCCATGGAATAATAGCGGCCGGAAACCGTTGCAATCTTCCCGACACCTAATTCCTGCATTTTCTCCTCCGTTTGACGGATATATTCAGCAGCTGTTTTCGGGCCTACATCTCGTCCGTCCAAGAAAGCATGCACATAGACATTTTCCAAATCATTCGCTTTTGCCAGTTTTAGTAAAGCGAATAAATGGCTGATATGGCTGTGAACTCCACCATCTGAAAGTAAACCGAACAAATGGAGTGCTTTTTGTTCTGTCTTGGCTTTATGAATGGTCTGAAGGAAAGCTTCAATCTGGAAGAAGTCGCCTCCCTGAATCGCCATATTCACTCGAGTTAGGCTTTGATAAACGATACGACCAGCTCCGATATTCAAGTGGCCGACTTCAGAGTTTCCCATCTGACCTTCTGGTAATCCAACTGCTTCCCCACTCGCTGTTAATTGATTATGAGGGAATTCATTCCAATACCGGTCAAAGTTTGGTGTGTTTGCTAATTTTACCGCATTTCCTTTCACTTCATCTCGTAAGGCAAAGCCGTCGAGGATGATTAGTGCTGCTAAATTTTCTTTATTCATTAATACCTGCCTCCACAAGGGATAAGAAAGAATCCGCTTCTAGGCTCGCACCGCCAACTAACGCACCGTCTACATCGGACTGGCTTAATAATTCATCAATCGTTGCCGGCTTCACACTACCGCCGTACTGGATAATTACTTTATCCGCAGTTTCTTCTGATGTAAGTTCTTTAATAACATTACGAATTTCACGGCATACTTCATTCGCATCTTCACTTGACGCAGTTTTGCCTGTTCCGATCGCCCAGATTGGCTCATAAGCAATGATCGTCTTAGCAATTTCTTCAGCTGACAAATCTTTCAATGCTGCTGTAACCTGGCTCTGGACAAGCTCTACAGTTTCATTCGCTTCTCTTTGCTCAAGACTCTCCCCAACACAAACAATTGGTGTTAACCCGTGCGCATGAGCTGCTCTTGTTTTTTTGTTTACTGTTTCATCCGTTTCCGCAAATAATTCTCTACGTTCGGAGTGGCCTAAAACGACGTGGGTTACACCAATATCTTTCAGCATAACCGGGCTTACTTCACCAGTAAACGCACCACTGTCTTCAAAGTGCATATTTTGAGCAGAAACTTTAATCTCTGTACCTTCCGTCGCTTCCACTAAAGCTGGTAAATAAGGGAATGGTGCACAAATGATCGCCTCAGCCTTGTCATTTGTCGGAATTTTTTCCCGGATTGCCTCGACAAATTCTCTAGCTTCACTTGCCGTCTTATTCATTTTCCAATTTCCTGCAATTACGTTCTTACGCATGTTTCCACTCTCCCTACTTATTTTTCATCTAAAGCTGCGATACCTGGAAGAACTTTACCTTCCATAAACTCTAAGGAAGCTCCTCCGCCAGTTGAGACATGATCCATCTGTTCAGCGAAACCAAATTGTTCAACAGCTGCAGCAGAGTCTCCACCACCGATAATCGAGAATCCTTCTGTATCTGCAAGAGCTGCGGCAACTTCTCTTGTACCGCCTGCAAAAGAATTCATTTCAAATACACCCATCGGTCCATTCCATAAAATTAATGCAGACTCCTGAATCGTTTTACGATAGATTTCCCGGGTCTCTGGACCAATATCAAGCCCTTCCCAATCTGCCGGTATTTCATTTACAGGTACAATTTTTGTATCTGCTGCATCAGAGAAGTCATTAGCGACTACGATATCAACAGGCATTAAGAAATTGACATTCTTCTCTTTCGCTTTGCTCATGAATTCATTGGCTAGATCAATTTTATCTTCTTCAAGAAGTGAATTTCCAATTTCGTTACCTTGTGCTTTAATGAATGTATAGGCTAGTCCACCACCGATAATTAGGTTGTCGACTTTGTCAAGCAGATTATCGATTACATTAATCTTATCTTTGACTTTCGCTCCACCAATAATTGCTGTGAATGGACGTTTTGGATTTTCCAGTGCATTACCGAGAACTTCAATTTCTTTTTCCATTAAGAACCCTGCGGCTGCCGGCAACTTCTCTGCAACTCCTACCGTTGAAGCATGTGCTCGGTGAGATGTTCCAAAAGCATCATTAACAAAGATATCCGCGAACTTGGTGAATTCTTCTACTAATGCCGGATCGTTTTTCTCTTCACCCGCTTCAAAGCGAACATTCTCAAGCAGAAGAATACCCCCTTCTGGCATTTGGGAAACTGCATCTTCTACTTCTTTTCCAAATACTTTGTCTGCTTTTAATACTTCTTTACCCAGCAGGTTGCTTAAATGTTCAGCAACAGGGTCTAATCTTAAATCTTCTACTACTTCCCCTTTTGGTCGGCCTAAATGACTTACTAAAATTACTTTGGCACCTTGTTCTGTCAAATATTCAATTGTTGGGATAACTGCTTTGATTCTTGTATCATCCGTTACCTTCCCGTCCTGCATTGGAACGTTCAAGTCGACACGGCATAATACCCTCTTCCCTTTTACATCAAAGTCTTTCATCGTCTTTTTATTCAAATCATCAACCTCCCAAATGGTTTTGCAACGTTTTATTGTATTGTTCCATATTTTGCTTTCCATCCATCATTATATACCAGGTGGAAATGAAACGCTTGTGATTCGTTGAGTTTTGTTGAATAATTGGATTTTTTATTTATTTAATATGTACATAGGATTTCACCTGTTTCTAAAATGAAAAAAGCGAAGGAGGATGACTTTTCCTCCTCCGCCCTTTGTACATAAACAATTACGGTTTATAATTATAATCCTTTGCTGTTAAGCAATTCTACAAGGTCAATACAACGAGCTGCATATGCATATTCGTTATCATACCAAGAAACAACTTTTACCATGTTGTCTTCCATAACCATTGTGGATAGACCATCAACGATTGAAGAGTGAGCATTACCAACAATGTCAGAAGAAACGATTGGATCCTCAGTGTACTGAAGCACACCTTTCATTGGACCTTCCGCAGCTGCTTTGAACGCATTGTTCACTTCTTCTTTTGTTACATTTTTCTCCAATTCAGCAACTAAGTCTGTTAATGAACCGTCTGGAGTTGGAACACGCACTGCCATACCGTTCAATTTACCGTTAAGCTCAGGTAATACTTTACCTACCGCTTTAGCAGCTCCCGTTGTTGTTGGGATAATATTCGCAGCTGCTGCACGTGCACGACGGTAGTCTTTGTGCGGTGAGTCAAGCGTATGCTGGTCGTTCGTGTAAGAGTGGATTGTTGTCATCATTCCACGCTTCAAACCAAATGTATCGTTTAACACTTTTGCAAATGGTGCTAGACAGTTTGTTGTACATGAAGCATTTGATACAACGTGGTGGTTTGCTGGGTCATATTGATCGTCGTTAACACCCATTACAATTGTTAAATCATCATCTTGTGCAGGTGCAGAGATGATTACTTTTTTCGCGCCAGCATCGATATGTTTTTGTGCTTGATCACGTTGAGTGAAACGACCTGTAGATTCAATAACAACATCTACACTAAGCTCACCCCAAGGAAGGTCTGCTGGATCTCTTTCAGATAATACTTTAATCTCTTTCGTACCAATGAAGAGGCTTGAACCTTCCGCTTTCACTTCTTCTTTTAGAGATCCATGTACAGAGTCATATTTCAAAAGATGTGCAAGCATATCTGCATCTGTCAAGTCATTTACTGCTACAACTTCCATGTTCTCGCCATGTTCTAATGCATGACGTAATGCAATACGACCAATTCTTCCAAATCCGTTAATACCAACTTTTACTGTCATGTTATTGCCTCCCTAAATTTATAAAAAATATATTGCTGATAAATTTATTTTTAAAAGGCATTTAGCCTTCTAAAATCTCTCTTGCGCAGGCTTCGTCTGTGATTAAAAGATCACTTTTTCCTGCTTCGAAATAGGACGCGATCGCTTTCGCCTTTGACTGACCACCTGCAATCGTCACTACATGCCCAATTTCATTTAGGTCATGCAAATGAAGTCCGACAGTGCGTACCCTGTAAACAGTATTACCATCTTGGTCAAAATAATATCCAAAAGCCTCACTTATTGCTTCATTCTCTTTTAATTTATCGAGAATGTGTTGTGGTGTCTTCCGGCGATTCGCCATTTTGAGTGCGTCCCCAACACCATGCAATACAATGTCTGCCTGTTTAATCTTGGACACGATTGCTTGTATAGACGGCTCTTCCATTAAACTTTTATACGCTGCTTCACTTAATGGATCCGGGACATAGAGTAAGCTGTAATTACCGCGGGACTTCTTTGCCATCTCCTCGGCTATTCTTGTCGCCTGGTTCTCAACTTTTTCACCAAGCGCACCTCGGGCCGGTACGAAAAGATAATCTTCCTCTTTATTAAGAGGTGTCATGACATCGGCAACCGCAGCAATTGTACTGCCACCTGTAACAGCAATCGTATTATTCGCCGTAATAATAGATTTCAAATAGGCGATACAGGCTTTACCCATTTCCTGTTTTACCCATTCCTGCCCATCACTATTCCCTGGTACAATAATTACCTTGTCTAGTGATAGTTTTTCCTTTAAACGTTCCCTTAAAACATGAAGCCCTTTTAATTCACCCATAAAATCTGTCAGTTCTTCCAGTAGCCGTTTCCCTTCCTTCGTAACATACATCCCCTTACTCGTAATTTCGAGCAGGCCTTGTTCTTGAAGAAAGTCAACCTCACTACGAACCTGACGTTCAGTCAATCCTACGTTTTCACTGAGTGCACGTCTTCCGATGGGATGAAAGAGACTGACACTCTGCAGAATTGCGAAACGTTCTTCTAAGACTTGAAGCAGGTCTGGTACAAGTTGTTTCTGCAGATTAACGATTGCTTTCATATCGCTACTCCTTCTTCTGGACACTTTATGTCCACGCTAGTCAAATTACGTCCCTCTACAATATCGATTATATCATAGAGATTTATTTTTACAACTAAAAGGAATTAAAAAGAGAGAAATTAGCTCATCCTAATTTCTCTCTGAATGTTTTTTCAGAAAAGCTTCTATTGTATTGAAGCTGATTTCTTCACAATTCATTTGTTCACCATTAATTTCTATTACCGGAATTTGAAGTTGATACTCCGCAAGCCACTCTTCCCTTGAGTGAATATCCCGTTTTTCTAATGTATGTGGATAGTCCACTTCAAAAGAGGATAGTAATGCCTCAGCATCGTCACATAATGGACAGATTTCCTTCGTATAAAATATAATATGCACCAGATAATTACTCCTTTCTTCGTTTATAGGAAGCGGGAATATTTAGTTCTTGTCTGTACTTCATCACTGTTCTTCTCGCAATGTTCACGGAATATTTCTCCTGTAAACGACTTCTTATCCTCTCGTCGGATAATGGTCGAGCCTTGTCTTCCTCTTCAATCAACCGGTGGACCATGTGTTTTAGGACAATTGTTGTTTTTTTACCGTCATCTTGTGAAACACCAGATTGGAAAAAGAATTTGAGCGGATAAATTCCATGTGGTGTCTCGACATACTTATTGTTAACCGCCCGGCTGATTGTGGATGTATGCAACTCAAGTTTATCCGCAATATCACTTAATGTCATCGACTTTAAATGAAGTAAACCAAATTCAAAGAAGTCGACTTGCCTCTCTACAATCTCACGAATAACAAGTTCAATAGTAGCCGTTCGATATTTAAGTGCTCCTTCCAGCCATCGCAATTGGTCACGCTTGGACTTCAGAAACTTCTCTGCTTCTTTGTCCACCAATTGATTATACGATGAATCAATTACTAGTTTCGGAGCCGACCAATGATAAAATGTAATTTTCCACTTATCTTGATCCTTCCAGATTTTCGCTTCCGGGACTATATATTCCACATCAGTCGTATCGAGCAATTTACCTGGCTTGGGATCACAGGATTGAATAAGCTTGATTAGATCATCCAATTCCCCCTGCGTGATTCCATATGATTCCTGTATAGCAGTCCAATCATAATCAGCAATCCAATCAAGATGATGAAGAAGTAAATCCTCTATAAAGGGGCGATAACCATCCATCTCGCGGAGTTGCAGATAGATACATTCTCCAAGATGTCTTGCCCCAATGCCACGGGGCTCAAGTTGCTGAATAATATGTAGTGCTTTTTCCGTAATGGAATATGTCGTGTTACAGGCACTTGCCCATTCTTCGAGAGTTATTTCCAAATACCCATTTTCATTCAAGGAGTCAATTCCAAATTCGACAGTCGGAAGGAATTCTTCCGGGATTTCTATGGTCAGCAATTGCTCTTTCAACCGGTCGTATAATGTTTTCTCACTGGAATTCATCGCGTCGATGGAGTATGTATCGGACGCTTGATAGGTCTGTTGACGTTCTTCTGCATCATAGACGACTTCTTCGATTAATGGATTTTCCTCAGCTATCTCATTGATGTATTCGTACAATTCAACGGAAGTGAACTGAAGCATTTGTATGGATTGAATGAGTGACTGGTTCAATTTGCGCTGGATTGTTTGCTGTTGGACCAAGTGCTGTTTCACAACGGACAACTCCTTCCCCATAAAGTGAAACTTCATTCAGTGAGGGTTTCCTTGCCTCCCCACTGAATGTTAGTTGAACAGAATCGGTTATTTACGGGACTGTATACCCCACCTTCATATGTTGGTCTTCCCTCACGTTTAGAGGAGGGGCTATTACAGACCGTTAATGCGTGATAAAATATCCCTGTTTCTACTATATAATGATAAATCAATTTATTCAAAGATTGATTGCTTTCATACAGCGTAAGTGTCTGTAATTCTCTTCTGGAGGTCCGCAGTCCAGACACCTCTCGCTTTCCGCAGGCGGCTGGTGAGCCTCCTCGTACGCTTTGCGTACTGCGGGGTCTCACCTATGCCTTTCCTCCTGCAGGAGTCTCGAGGTGTCTGGACTGCTCCCAGGAAAAGCCGGATTTAGAACTCTAATCTATATTCCAGCAGTCAATATTCATAGGGGTTGAATAAGTTCCATTTAGAAAAATCGTCCTCACTAGTTCAGTTGCCCCGGAGGACGGTGACTCCTACGGGAAAAGCACGTGTCCGAAGACCCCGCAGGAAGTGCTTTTCTTCCGAGGAGGCTGAGGCCGTGCCCGTGGAAAGCATCCGTCCTCCGGGGCAACTGAACGGCGGTTAGAGAGCCACTCTGGAGAACGCGCAAAATACTTACGCTGTATGAAGGTAATTAGCTTTTTTAGTTCTTCATTTTCGGGTCGAGGGCGTCGCGGAGGCCGTCGCCGATTAGGTTGAAGCCTAGGACGACGAGGACGATAGCGATTCCCGGGACGATGACGGTCCATGGTGCGAGTTGGATGAAGTCTCTTGAGTCCGCAAGCATCTGTCCCCACTCAGGTGTTGGCGGCTGGGCGCCTAGTCCTAAGAACCCTAAGGCTGCAGCTTCTAATATTGCCGTACCAAACCCGAGCGTTGATTGGACGATGATCGGTGCCACACTATTCGGCAAAATATGCTGAAAAATAATCCTTCCATGCTTCATTCCCTGAGCTTTCGCCGCCATAATATACTCCTCTTCCCGTAGACTTATTACCCGTGACCTAACAAGTCTTCCAAATATCGGTATATTAATAATCGCAATTGCAAGTAATGCATTTTGCAAAGATGGCCCTAGAATCGCAACAATTGCAATTGCTAGTAGAATACTTGGGAAAGCAAGTAGAATATCAAAGATACGGGAAATAATCATATCGACCCAACGGCCAAAATAACCAGCTATAATACCTAGAAAGGTTCCGAACACTAGTGCACCCGAAACAGCAATAAACCCAACCATCAACGATACCCTTGCCCCGTAGACAAGCCTTGTGAAAATATCTCTTCCTAAGTGATCTGTGCCGAGCCAATATTCTCCAGATGGTGGTTGCAGCCGGTTTGCAAGATTTTGTTCATAATACGTGTACGATGTGAACAATGGGGCAAATATCGCTATCAGGACAAAGAATATGATGACGGAAAATCCAATGATCGCCAATCTATTTTTCCGCAGCTCGCGAAATGTATCTTTCCATGGCGAAGTAACTTCCATCTCTTCATGGTCCATCAAGTGACCCTCTGCTGCAGGATTTGGTACAGGCTGCTCTGTATTTTTTTCACTTAGCTTCATGTGCACCACCTCCTAATACTTAATCCGCGGATCAAGTTTTTTATACAAAATGTCAACGACCAAGTTAATCATGACAAAGATGAAGGCGATGACTAAAATTCCTGACTGGATAACCGGATAATCCCGGTAATTAATCGCTTCATATACATATCTGCCTACCCCTGGCCAACTGAAAATTGTTTCCGTTAAAATAGCACCGCCTAAGAGCACACCCGTTTGCAATCCGATTACAGTGATTACTGGTATCATCGCGTTTTTTAACGCGTGCTTATAGATAACAAGAAATTGGCCGGACCCTTTCGCCCGCACTGTACGAATGTAATCCGACTTCATGACTTCTAGCATGCTGGATCTAGTCATCCGTGCAATGATTGCCATCGGGATTGTTCCAAGGGCAATACTCGGTAATATCAAATGCTTCAATATCGTTCCCGCCCTGGCAAAGTCAAGATGAATCAATGAGTCAAGTACATAGAGATGCGTAATTGCAGCAATTGGATCCTTACTGTCTTGTCTGCCATAAGCAGGTAACCAGCCGAGCTCTTGAGCAAATATCCATTGTTCCATTAATGCCAGCCAGAACACCGGCATGGAGACGCCTATTAAAGCAATGAGCATTGCCGCTAAATCAAACCAAGAATTCTGCTTCCAAGCACTAATGATTCCAGCATTGACTCCTACGACAATCGCAAAGATCATAGCAAATAGTGTCAGCTCAAAAGTAGCAGCTATGTAAGGGAGAATTTCACTAGAAATTTCTGCCTTGGAACGAAGCGAGGTGCCCAAATCACCTTGCAAAATATCTAAAATATAATTCCAATATTGAACAAAATAAGGTTCATTTAATCCCATTGTCTTTTCCAAATTAGCAATTGCATCCGCTGTTGCCGTTTCACCTAGAATAACCTGTGCAGGGTTCCCCGGAATAAGATGGACAATTGAAAAGGTTATGAGCGTCATCCCAATTAATACTGGAATGAGCATTAACAGGCGGCGAAGTATATACGTTACCATTTTTTCCCCCTCATTCTGTAAAAACTTTTCGATCCGTCAATAAAGATAGGGATAGCAGCACCAGTCTACTATCCCTTCTGTTTTACCACTTTTCCCTTGCCTGTGAATTACTCAGTCAGTTCTACTTCTGCCAGAGATTCACTTGTAGATGGATGCGGGACATAGTTTTGCACATTACTTGTAGTCGCCATTACTGGTGTAGAGTGTACAAGTGTAACCATTGGCGAGTCTTCCGATATGAGTTCTTGAGCTTGTGCATAAAGGTCAGCCCGCTCATCCTGGTCAATAGCCCGTTTTGCTGCATCCAGCAGTTCATCGACCTCATCATTTTGATAAAATTCACGGTTACTGCTTCCAATGTTAGAGCCATGGAGCAGACTGCTTAAGAAATAATCCGGGTCTCCATTTGTTCCAGACCAGCCAAGCATATACAACTGATGCTCACCTTGGGATGTCTTTTCCAAGTACGGCGCCCACTCTTCACGTACGATATTAGCTGTCACACCAACGTCTTCTAAGTTGTTCTGAACGATTTGTGCAACCGTCTCCGGATCAGGCATATACGGACGCGCGACCGGCATTGTCCACAATTCAATTTCAAGCCCATCCTCAAATCCTGCTTCAGCTAGTAGTTCAATCGCTTTATCCGGGTCATACTCATAAGCCTCGACATCATCGTTATAACCTAAATATACCGGTGGCAGTGGGTTTTTTGCTGTTGTAGCATAACCAGCATACAAAGCATCCGCAATTGCCTCTTTATCAATGGCATAATTGATTGCGTGACGTACTTCCACTTTATCAAGCGGCTCACTCTGTGTATTAAAACCAAGGTAGCCAACGTTGTTTTCTGATCTTGTCAATAGCTCTAAACCTTCCTCCGCCTCTACCCCTTCAGCATCATCTGGATTCAGTCCATCCATAATATCAACTTCACCGGAACGGAGTGCAATTAACCGAGCAGCATTATCAGGAATCACTTCAAAAATAACTCGATCTAGCTTCGGTAAACCATCTACACGATAGTCTTCAAACTTCTCGAGGACTATGGAGTCATCCTTCGTCCAGCTCACAAATTTAAACGGTCCTGTACCTACAGGATTTTCATTAATTTCTGGTCCATACTCTTCCAGTGCAGCTGGAGATGTTATGGCAAAATAGCTCATCCCAAGATTTTGCAGGAAGAATCCAAGCGGCTGATTTAAAATAAATTCAATTTCATGGTCATTTACGACATTAATCTCTTCAATGACATGTCCTTCTTCCCCTTCAAACCCGCCAAACATTGTTCCATACATGGAATAGACATAACCGTCATCAGAGAATGCATATTCATGGTCTGGATCTGCCCATCTTTCAAAATTCGTTTTTACGGCTTCTGCATTGAAGTCCGTCCCGTCATGAAAGGTTACTCCTTCCTCCAGGTAGAACGTATAGGAAAGGCCATCATCAGAAACTTCCCAATCATGGGCAAGCCCCGGCAGTAATTCAAAGGAATCTTTTTCAAAGGTCAATAGTCCTTCCAACACTTGATGGGTAACTCGCGAAGATTCCCCATCCGTCGTGCTTCCAGGATCCAGACTCTCAGAATCTCCCCCTCTAGCAAATACTAATACTTGATCTCCGGCTGCAGTCGCCTCTTCCACTTCAGCATCATCATTTTCCCCTGCATCCGTCTCTGTCGCGTCTTCATCTGGTGTGTCGCTCGTATTGGCACCACCATCCCCACTACACGCTACGAGTGCTAATAAAAAAATCAGCAATGCAGCAAGTAAAGTCACGCGTAACTTCATTTCTTTATCCCCCTTTTTTCTTACTAAAAATATATTTTATTACTTGTCATTATATAAATGACAGGCAACAAAATGCTGATCATCGACCGGACCGAATTCCGGCCTTACTTGCGAACAAATATCCATCGCAAACGGGCATCTCGTATGGAATGCACACCCGGTCGGTGGATTCGCGGGACTTGGCACATCCCCCTCAAGAATAACCCGCTCTTTCACAATGTCCGGATCGGGTTCCGGCACGGCAGATAATAATGCTTTGGTATATGGATGCTTCGGTTCCTCGTATAAGGCATCCTTCTCAGCGAGTTCAACCATCCGGCCTAAATACATAACCCCGACCCGATCGCTAATATGTTTAACAACACTTAAATCATGTGCAATAAAAATATAGGTTAATTGAAACTCATCACGGAGTTCTTCCATTAAATTTAATATTTGTGACTGTACCGATACGTCAAGAGCAGATACAGGCTCATCACAAATAATTAATTTCGGATGATTTGCGAGGGCCCTAGCAATCCCAATTCGCTGTCTTTGACCTCCACTGAACTGATGCGGGTATCTTGAGACATGATAGCTGCTTAAGCCGACAATTTCTAGGAGCTGCCTTACACGTTTCTTTCGTTCATTCTTTGATTTCAATCCATGAACGAGTAAAGGTTCACCAACAATTTTCTCCACGGTATGCCGCGGATTTAAGGATGCGTATGGGTCCTGGAAAATAATTTGCATATCCCTTCTTAATTTCCGCATATCCTCTGAACCAAATTTTGTTATATCTTTCCCTTCGAATTTCACTTCACCTTCCGTCGGTTCGATCAATCGCAGAATCGATTTTCCCGTCGTTGATTTCCCGCAGCCTGACTCCCCGACAATTCCTAAGATTTCCCCTTCCCGCACGTGGAAAGAAACGTCATCAACCGCTTTCACTTCACCAACGGTTTTACCAAACACACCGCCTTGGATCGGGAAATATTTTTTTAACCCTTTCACTTCAAGTATTGGTTGTGACATTCTTTAATCGCTCTCCTTCCTGCTCCGAATGTAAGAAGCAACGACTTTCACGGTCTTCGCCTAAGTTGTAAATTTGCGGGTTCTCCTTGAAGCAACGTTCAAAGGCGAATTCACAACGGGGAGCAAAACGGCAGCCAATATGATCTTTCCTCGGCCTAGCTACCGTACCGGGAATGGAATAAAGCTTCTTCTCCTTCCCATGGAGCTTTGGCAAGGAACGAATTAACCCTTGCGTATAAGGATGTTTCGGATCCTTCAAGATTTCCCTTGTCGTTCCTTGTTCAACTACTTGTCCAGAATACATGACGACAACCCGGTCGCAAATATCGGCTACAACACCTAAATCATGGGTAATAAGTAAAATACTTGTCTGTTCTTCTTTATTGATTTTTTTCATTAAATCAAGAATCTGCGCTTGAATCGTCACGTCAAGTGCAGTTGTCGGCTCGTCAGCTATAAGTAAGCTCGGTTCACTAGCCATCGCCATTGCTATCATGACGCGCTGGCGCATTCCACCCGATAATTGATGGGGGTATTCATTTACAATATCTTCTGCTCGCGGTATCCCTACAACCTTCAACATCTGAATCGCTTTTTCCGTTGCCGCCTGTTTACTTACCTTCTGATGAATACGGATTGCTTCTCGCATTTGATTACCGATTGTAAATACGGGATTCAATGAAGTCATGGGCTCTTGGAAGATCATCGAAATCTCATTGCCACGAATCTTTTTCATGCGCTTCTCACTTGCTTTTGCCAAGTTTTCATCCTTATAAAAAATGGAACCGTTTACAATCTTTCCGGGAGGTTTTGGTATTAATTGTAAAATGGATAAGGAAGTAACACTTTTCCCGCTGCCTGATTCCCCCACTACTCCTACCACTTCTCCTTTATGTACGGTAAAACTTACCTGATCCACTGCTGGAATTTCTCCGCTATCCGTAAAGAAATGGGTGCTCAACTCTTTTACCTCCAGGATTGCTTCTGCCATTTTCTACCTCCTTCACATTAAAATAGGGTTAGTCTCCTCATTAATATACAGAAAATTTATTAAAATATCAAGAGAATAATTTTTTACAGTTTAGAAAAAATAGTTTATACTACTTTACAAAGGAGCGTGAACAGGATTGATCGAAGTCTATACAGATGCTGCTTCTAAAGGTAATCCCGGTAAAAGCGGAATCGGCATCGTCATCAAATCTGGAAAAAGAGACGTCGAATATTCTTTTCCAATCGGTACATATTCGAATCATGAAGCAGAATTTCACGCGGTAATCAAGGCATTAGAACTATGTAAGGTACAGTATCCAAAAGAAATACTTTCCTTTCGAACTGACTCCAAGATTGTCGTTGATACCGTAGAAAAGAACTATACAAAAAATAATAACTTCCTTCCCTTGCTTGAAAGAATTCAAGAGTTAAGTGAGCATTTCCCGTTATTTTTCATTAAATGGATCCCAGAAAAACAAAATCAACGAGCAGACCGACTAGCAAAGGAAGGTATTCATAAATAATAATAGAAAGAACAAAGGTGAATAGAACGTGAAGAAAAGTATTGTTTTAATTGGATTCATGGGTGTTGGGAAAACAACACTCGGTAAAGAACTTGCCCGTAAGTTACAATGCGGATTCCTTGACATAGATGCAGAAATTGAAGCGAAATACGGCATGGAAGCTGTCGATATTTTTAAAGTATACGGAGAAAAGGAATTCAGAAAAACGGAAAGAGAAATGATCGTGGACGCCTGTCAATTAGAAGGTAAAGTGATTTCTGTTGGTGGCGGAGCGTTCATGCAGGAAGAAATCCGCAAAGCTTGCATCGAGCATGCAATAGTCATATTTCTTGACATGACATTTGATTATTGGAAAGAGCGTATTAGTCTTTTGCTTCCAACGAGGCCCGTATTACAAGGAAAAAGTCTGGAAGAGATTAAAAGTCTCTTTGATGAACGCCAGGCGATCTACAAGGAACATCATATCCGCCTGCTAATTGATAACCTCGATGTAGACGCTGCAGTTCAAACAATTCATGATAAGTTGAAATTATTATAAGTTAGAAAAGGCGTTTGAAGAAATAAAAAAGACAAGGGGATGAATTGAATTCAAGCCCTTGTCTTTATTGAGATATTAGCGCGCCCAGGAGGATTCGAACCCCCGACAAACCTGGTACCGGAAACCAGTGCTCTATCCGGCTGAGCTATGGGCGCATCATCTATTTATGAACACAAAGATTATTATAACGTTTTTTTAGTAGACTTTCAAGCTTTTTTACATGTATACTTATTTTACTACTGTTTATAAAGATAAATAAACGGGTAAGCTAGCATTTAGTCTGTTTTTATTTAATCGAAGTCTTTCGTTTGACCTTTTTTGACCAATGGTATATGATGAAAAAAGAAAGCTCACAAGAAATACTAACGATTGACAAATGTGAATAAGGAGGATATGTAAATGAATTTAGTACCTACAGTTATTGAACAAACGAACCGTGGAGAACGTGCTTATGATATTTATTCAAGACTTTTGAAAGACCGTATCATTCTGCTTGGTAGCGGTATTGATGATAATGTGGCGAACTCAATTGTCGCTCAACTGCTATTCCTTGAGGCAGAAGATCCTGGTAAAGATATCTCTCTTTATATCAACTCTCCCGGCGGATCCATCACAGCTGGAATGGCAATCTATGATACAATGAATTTCATTAAATCAGATGTATCAACTATTTGTATCGGTATGGCCGCTTCAATGGGTGCATTCCTGCTTGCAGCAGGTGAAAAAGGCAAACGCTACGCCCTTCCAAACAGTGAGATTATGATTCACCAGCCACTTGGCGGTGCGCAAGGGCAAGCAACAGATATTGAAATCCATGCAAAACGAATCATTGAAATTAAGAAACGGATGAATGAAATCCTAGCTGAGAAAACCGGTCAGCCACTAGAAGTAATTGAGCGCGACACAGAGCGTGACAACTTCATGAATGCAGAACGTTCCGTAGAATACGGTTTAATCGACCAAATCTTAGAGCGTAAGCCAGAGGATAATTAATTAGTACTAAAAAATACCCTTTCACTAATCAAGTGAAAGGGTATTTTTTATTCTTTATTTGTGACGAAGGAGATTAAATGGTTTAAAGCTACCTCTTCATCTGGCCCATCGGCGATAATTTTTATTTCCTCACCATTTGCAATGGCCAAGCTCATTAATCCCATAATACTTTTTGCATTCACCTTTTTACCGTCTTTTTCTAAAAATAAATGCGAAGAGTAACGATTCGCTTCTTGCACAAATAGTGCAGCAGGTCTGGCCTGCAGACCTGAATCTAAATCAACCTTCACCAAATTCTCTACCAACTCAACTCATCCTCCCTGAA
This sequence comes from Oceanobacillus sp. AG, assembly GCF_009746545.1. NCBI lineage: Bacteria > Bacillati > Bacillota > Bacilli > Caryophanales > Bacillaceae > Oceanobacillus > Oceanobacillus sp. AG. The sequence continues at coordinate 53,150 of NZ_WOWT01000009.1, read as the reverse complement.
GTTTAGAAAACGCTACCATTTTGCTTTTACTCAATATTTATCTTTATTATGTAGGCAATAAAATTATTCTGCTTACATCGTTCCGTAGCATTTTATCACTTAATATCCCAATCGGGAATGTTGCAACATTCCCGATCTAAATTTTTTAATTATCAGTATTATAACATGAAATACGGAGAAAGAGAATATCCTTTTATTTCTTCACAAAAATTTCACCTTGCCGGATTTTCTCTGCAAATTCATCTATTTTCTTTAGACGATGATTCACACCTGACTTGGATATCTTTCCACTTCCCACCAACTCACCGAGTTCTTTCAATGAAACATCTTCATGTTCCCTTCGCAAAACAGCAATTTCCTGAAGTTTCTCTGGTAATTGGTCTAGACCGACCGTCTGTTCAATTAGCTTAATATTCTCGATTTGTCGGAATGCGGCTCCAATTGTTTTATTCAAATTAGCTGTTTCACAATTAACGAGCCGATTGACGGAATTACGCATATCACGCACAATCCGTACATCTTCAAATTTAAATAGTGCATTATGCGCTCCGATAATACTCAGGAATTCTGTAATCTTCTCCGCCTCTTTAATATAGACGATATAACCATGTCTTCTTTCAAGTGTCTTGGATTTTAAATCGAATGAATTTAATAATTCGCTTAGGGAATTGTTATGCTCTTCGTGGTAGTTGTAAATTTCCAAATGATAAGAAGAAGTTTCCGGGTTGTTTACCGACCCACCTGCAAGGAACGCACCTCTTAAATAGGCCCGCTTCTTCGCGTCATGGTTAAATATTTCCGCTGAAATCGCCCTAATGATATCATACGGGGGTTGCATAATTTCCAAATCCTGCAAAACCTTTCGTACTTCTTCTTTCATCCTGACAATATAAATATTATTTTTCTTCAATTTCATCTTCTTCCGAACAAGCACTTCAATCGGTACATCATAATTACTTTTAATCAATGTATAGATTCTACGGGCAATCGCGGCATTTTCAGTCTGCACATCAAGAGAGTAGCGCTGCCTTGATACGGAAACAACTCCATTCATGCGGATCAATGCTGCAAGTTCAGCCTTCTTTTCTGTTGCATTCGATTCTATTGTTGTTAATTCTTTCTTAATTTCTGAAGCAAAGGACATCGTGTTCTCCTCCTTCACCTTCGATTCCTTCCCTCTTTTGGTTACGCAAAAAGGCAGGTAAAAATGACACTTCACAAAAGAAGAGGTTCTGCTTAAAACACCCACATTCTACAATGTAAATCTCACCACACACGCTAGTTAGCTTTTCCGCTCCCTAAGCACTACTTGCAGCCTTGATATCGACACATAGACGTGCTAGAAGTCGGCGCTAGCAATAACGATCACGTTTTGAGCCTGCCTCATTCCTTTTCCGCCTTTTTACTACCTACTCTTCTATAATAAGGAATATAACAGCTTTGCAATCTTATCCGTGTCATGACGAAGAGCTGGATGATCTTTGTTAATAATATCCCCTTCGATAATTTCAAGTCCAAATGCAAGCAATTTATCGGTATCATAAATAACTGGTTCGGCATTCTCTTCCGCATATTTTTCCTTGATCGTATCTTTAATCGGTTCATTGTGTACGACGATCGCATCAACAATTCCTTTCCCGATATGACGGTTAATCGCCTCCACATGGTCAGATGCCGTATACCCCGTCGTTTCACCAGCCTGAGTCATCAAATTACAAACATAAACAATTTTAGCTTTTGTCTGTTCTAATGCTTCTTGTACACTTGGGACAATCAGATTGGGCATTATACTCGTATAAAGACTGCCTGGGCCGATGACAACTAGATCAGCCTCAACAATCGCCTGAACTGCATGACTAAATGGTTTTACAGGTTCAGGACTTATAAAAACATGGTCAATCCCTTTATTTGATAACGGAATATTAGATTCCCCCGAAACAATTGTTCCATCTTTCATTTTAGCATGAAGCGATAGATTTTCTGTGGAAATTGGATAGATGGTGCCTTTTACGTTCAACACACGGGAAATCTCTTTTATTCCATCATAAAAGTCGCCCGTGACAGAGGTCATCGCCGCAAGCAATAAATTGCCCAGGGAATGACCGGACAAACCGTTTCCCACTTCAAACCGGTGTTGAAATAATTCAACTAGCATCGGTTCTGCATCCGAAAGTGCAGCAATTACATTGCGAATATCTCCAGGTGCAGGGATGGCCATCTCATCCCGCAATCTCCCGGTACTTCCGCCATCATCTGCTACCGTAACAATTGCAATCAAATCAATTGGTAAATTCTTTAAACCCCGTAGCAGGACAGGCATTCCTGTACCTCCACCGATGACAACGACTCTTGGTTGTTTATCCTCATTCATCCTCAACTTCCCTTTCTCTTATCGATATCGCGATGGCTGATATGGGTAATATAATTCCTTGATAATTCCTTAGCGAAGTGTTCAGCGAGAGCAACAGAACGGTGTTGTCCTCCCGTACATCCAATCGCGATGACAAGTTGGGATTTCCCTTCTTTCTTATACTGTGGAAGCATGAACTCTAATAAATCTAAGACTTTATCAATGAATTTCTGCGTGTCCGACCATTTAAACACATAAGAGGATACTTCTTGATTCAGACCAGTAAGTGGCTTAAGATGGCCTACATAATGAGGGTTCGGTAAGAAGCGGACATCAAAAACCAGATCCGCATCAATCGGAATACCGTATTTAAAACCGAAAGAAACCATATTGATGGAGAAGATTTCCTGATGTTCTTCAGAATATATTTTCAAAATTTTATCGCGAAGCTCTCGCGGTTTCAAATCAGTCGTATCGATAATTCGTTGTGCACGTCCTCTTAATTCATCTAATATTTCTCTTTCCTGCTTAATCCCTGTAAGCGGCAAACCGCCAACAGCTAATGGATGGGAGCGCCTTGTTTCTTTATAACGGCTCACTAGTGCTGTATCTTTTGCATCTAAGAAGAGGATGTGTTCCTTAACCCAATTTTCTTCACTTAGTGAATCCAGTGCTTCGAATAAGGAATCGAAAAATTCCCTGCCCCGCAAGTCCATTACGAGGGCAACTTTTGTAATGTTATTGGTAGAATCCTTCATCAACTCCAGAAATTTAGGTAGTAATGTTGGTGGTAAGTTATCTACACAATAAAATCCCAAGTCTTCAAAGCTCTGTACTGCTACTGTCTTTCCTGCTCCTGACATTCCGGTAATAATTACTAATCGCGTTCCTGTGTCTAAGCCCATTTCCGTCTCTGCCATTTCTAATCGCACTCCTTTAGAGGAACTTTTCTTCGCTTCTTGTTTCTTATATCTATCATATGCTATTCACGAACGAATTTAAACTATATTAATTTATTTTTATTCAAACAGCTAGGTACACTTTTCATTACTTCTTTCGTTCAGCGTAAATACAACTGCCTTCTGGAGGTCCGCAGTCCAGACACCTCTCGCTTTCCGCAGGCGGCTGGTAAGCCTCCTCGTACGCTTTGCGTACTGCGGGGTCTCACCTATGCCTTTCCTCCTGCAGGAGTCTCGAGGTGTCTGGACTGCTCCGAGGAAGGACCCTATTTGGAACACTATTTTTCAGTTAAGGAATTAGAACTATCATCATAGTGGATAGTTTCCGTTAACAATAACCCTCTCTACCAGTTCAGTTGCCCGGTGGACGGTGACTCCTGCGGGAATAGCACGGGTCCGGAGACCCCGCAGGGCGATAGCCCGAGGAGGCTTCGGCTGTGCCCGCGGAAAGCATCCGTCCACCGGGCAACTGAACGGCGGTTAGAGGTCTAGCCAATAGAACGTCTAATCACTTACGCTGAATGAAAGGGATGGTGGTCCATTTAAGATTCGACAGGTTGCAACAAATTTTGATGGGGATTCATTTTTTTCGTAAAGTAAAAAAATGCACAGGTGTAGCAACCTGTGCACAAAAACTAATTTATCTATTAAAAGGGGGTCAATTAGTTATAAATAGTGTACCCAATTATTGTTGCATACGGGTTACAGGAGCGTTAAGAAGTAATGACTTTTCATTAACTTTCTTTACGATTGGGTCGTATCAATTACTTCAGGTAAATTTTCCACATAGCTGATTGCCTCTTCAGCAGCGATACTGCCATCTCCAGTTGCTGTCACAATTTGTCGTAATTTTTTGTCGCGAATATCCCCAGCTGCAAATACGCCTGGTATTTTCGTTGCCATATTTTCGTCTGTTGGAATGTAGCCTTCTTCATCTGTAATTCCGAGGGACTGGAATGGCTCACTTAAAGGTTCTGTTCCAATGTAGATAAATACACCATCTGTTTGGAAGTTAGATTTCTCACCTGTATTCCTATTTTCTAACGTAACACTCACTACTTTACCATTTTCTCCATTTATTTCAGTAACGCCAGTATCCCAGATGAATTCAATTTTTTCATTATTGAATGCTCGTTCTTGGAGAATCTTTTGAGCTCGTAATTCATCACGACGGTGAATAATTGTCACTTTACTCGCAAATCGAGTGAGGTACATTCCCTCCTCAACTGCCGAGTCGCCCCCACCGACAACGACGAGATGCCTTTCCTTAAAGAATGCCCCGTCACATACCGCACAGTAGGAAACTCCGCGTCCGGCTAATTCCTCTTCGCCAGGAATACCTAACTTCTTATGCTCTGCACCTGTTGTAATGATTAATGATTTGGTATTATATTCTTTATTGCCTGCAATAACGGTTTTATAGTCTCCGTGGTCAACAACGTCTTTAATATCACCGTATGCATATTCGGCTCCGAATTTCTTCGCATGTTCAAACATTTTATTTGATAAGTCTGGACCAAGGATATGGTCATATCCAGGATAGTTCTCCACATCTTCCGTGTTCGCTACTTGACCTCCTGGAATGCCGCGCTCGATCATCAATGTTTTTAAATTTGCTCGTGATGCGTAGACAGCTGCAGTCATACCAGCAGGACCTGCTCCAGCTATGATCACATCATATAAAATTTCTTCAGACATGTTTATCGCCTCTTTTATAATTGTTCTTATGTTGAGTTTATAATAATCTACGTTTTTCCGTCTATTTATCTGCTCACGACTCCTGCCAGGGTGCTACGTGATCTTGAAGAGCTCGATGCTTCAAGCAGCCATCTTCCCATAAGTCGAAGGCAAGCTCTTTTTTCCCTATATGGTAACAAGTGATGCTGAACCATTTATAAAAAGATAAATGCCCACGTGCCATACCCCGATTAATTCTTGTAAATCGTCGATAAGCTACGTCATAGTTCCCTGTTTTTGCCATCGTCACCGCAAGCTTAATCTGTTGATCCGCATGTAGCGGATAGACATGGATCAATTCATTTATGATTTTCTCATATGCTTCATGCTGCTCTGCTTCATAGTAGAACAGCGCAAGATTAATCATACTATGCAAGGAATTGCCCACTTCTTTAAAAATCTTCATTTCCAGATCAATTGCCTTCTGCTCTTCTCCGGTATAGAACAAGGCTTGCGCATAATCATGTCTCACAACAAGATGATCCGGAAATAAGAGGAGCATCTCATGAATGAGCGGGATTGCTTTCTGCCATTCCTCATTCTCCATCATATAGAAGACTGTCTCCTGATACTTTAGCAAGTCATCTTCCTCTTCTAATAACCAATCATCGAATTCTTCATCTTCCAGTTCGAATTCGATGAGCTCCATCAGCATCTCCGCTTCTTCACCGAACTCCCCCTCCGGTTCCTTCTCTAAATACGTTTTCGCATATTTCATGGAATCATTGAGAAGCCCAAGATGTGCATAGTTATTCGCAAGTAAATAATAACAATCTACATAATCATTGTTCTGTAATACATGATTTAATAATTGATTTGCCCTGTGATACTTCCCTGTTTCTGTATATACAACGGAAAGCTGGCATTTATATAAAGGATTCGTTGGATCTGAATCGATCGCTTTCGTTAACCACCTTACAGATTGGTCAAATCTCTGCTTCTGGAATGCTTTAACTCCTTTTGAGAAGTAAAATTCCGCCTCCGGAATAAACGGAAGAAACTTATTTGCTTTTTTACGCTGTTTATTCATTAGCCTGCTCCTAAAATTGACATATGTTTTTAGTATAACACATTTCCTTTTATAGGCGAACTTGGAACAGTACCTAAAGGTAGGTAATTGCAACATCCCTATGTTGCCCTACTTTAAGCAAAATTCGTTTTCTCGGAAACAACCAAACAACGGTGGCTGCCATATAGGCTATCACATGTGATGCATTTAATCGATTTAAAATACACCAATCCAGTTCGGCAGATGGGAATGTCACTTGGAGTATAGTTTGTTTTGTTTCATTTATAAGTTCAACTAATGCCCGGAATTTATTCTTTTTCCAAACAAATCCCAACAAAATCTTATACTTATCTTTTAAAAATAGAGCTTCAGCCTCTAGGGTGAGAAATTTCAGTTTAAATAGGAACATAATCTTTTCCCGAAATTACAATTCTCCAGAAGGATATAAAGGAAATGATCTAAGAAAGTTTCCCCTTTACTTTTAGCTTAATGTGCGTACGATTTACATTACTAGAAAAAAAGCTACGTCTGACTGTTTTAATGACTTTTTTGTGAAACTCATCACATTTTATTGTTGTTTCTGTCAGAGGTAATTCCCCCCCTGCACCAAAAAAGCGGCACATATACATGTCCCGCTTTCGCCTAAAGCTAGACTGAACTTTTCAGTCATTCCATTATTTCACGATACGAATATATTTATTCTAGTTGTGTTTTTTCCTGTTTTTTCCGTTCATCCATTTCTTCTTTCGTATATATGATTCGCATCGGGTTTCCACCAACAAATGCGCCTGCTGGAACATTTTTATGGACGAGTGTTCCAGCGGACACCGTAGCACCATCGCCAATCGTAATTCCTGGCAGGATGGTTGAATTCGCACCGATCAGCACTTCATCTCCTATTGCTACTTCCCCAAGACGGTATTCATTAATCAAATATTCATGAGCAAGAATCGTCGTGTTATAACCGATAATACTATTCCTGCCTACTTTGATTTTTTCTGGAAACATAATATCGGGCATGACCATCAAAGCAAATGCGGTCTCCTCCCCAACTTCCATTCTTAAAAAAGTTCGATATAACCAATTTTTCATCGCGAGAAACGGTGTATAGCGGGCAAGTTGGATAATAATAAAGTTTTTAACAACTTTAAGAAACGGGACCGTTTTATAAATCTGCCACAGGGAATTGGAATCTTTCACAGGATATGCTTTCGTCTTACGCATCGGTTACACACCTACTATTTGAAGAAGATCTGCCATATTTTCGAGCATATATGTCGGCTCATATGTAAGTAATCGGTCCCTTCCCTTTTGCGACCAGCTGACAGCCGCGGTCCTTACACCGGCATTGTGGCCTGATTCAATATCATGGGAATTATCTCCAACCATAATCGTAGACTTACTCTCTCCCCCCAGCTCCTCCATCGCTTTAAGAACCGGTTCTGGATGTGGTTTTGCATGTGTCACTTTATCTAACGTAACAATAGAATCAAAAAATCCAGTCAAGCCTGTTTTCTTCAAGCCCATCTCTACACCTTGTCTAATCTTTGTCGTGACGATTCCCATTTTAATATTATTCTTCTTCAATACCTGAAGTGTTTCCAGCACATTCGGAAATGCTGTTACATACTGGTCATGATACAGGTAATTATGGGCCCTGTACGTTGCTACCATCTCATCTGACCGGACTGGATCGATTTTCTTAAATGTCTCCACGAGTGGTGGACCATTAAATTCAATAATTTCCTCATCCGTAAAGTCTAATTTAAAATGTTCAAAAGTATGTTTAAAAGATGCAACAATCAACTGATTCGTATCAATGAGCGTTCCATCCAAATCAAAGAGTATTGTCCGCGTGTCCATGCTTTTAGTTCCTTTCTGGATTTCACATATTTCCTTCTAGAGCTTAACGCTTTTTCTTCTTTTTCTTCCGGTCTTTCTTCGGCTCAAGCATATCAAGATATCTTGTTGTTACCGTTTTACGGCGATAGATGATCAAGATGATCCCTAGCACGATTAATGTCACTGAAACAACTTGTGCAGTCCGCAAACCTTCAACAATATATAAACTATCCGTTCGTAAACCTTCAATAAAGAAGCGTCCAACAGAATAAAATATGAGATAGTTTAAGAATATTAAACCGCGCGTCGGGTTATATTTCCGAAGTAGAAGCAAGAAAATAAATACAAGAATATTCCAGATGGATTCATAAAGGAACGTCGGGTGGTACATGACGCCTCCAATCGTCATCTGATTCATAATAAAATCTGGTAAGTATTGGAGAAAGTTATTATAGGCTGCTTCTGAAACAGGTCCTCCATGGGCTTCCTGGTTCATGAAATTTCCCCAGCGACCAATTGCTTGTCCAAGAATCAAGCTTGGTGCGATAATATCGGCAAGCTTCCAAAATGACAACTTTTTCACTCTCGTATATACGATTGCTGTCAGAACCCCGCCAAGGACCGCGCCATGAATCGCAATTCCACCTTCCCAAATCGCAAACACCTTCCAAAACGGACCGCCAGAATACCGTTCCCATTCAAAGGTAACGTAAAAAATCCGTGCAGTTATAATTGCGATTGGAATGGCATATACGACAAAATCAATAATCGTATCTTTATTCCAACCGAGCCTCTCCGCTTCTCTCATTGCTAAATAAATTCCAAGTAATGCTCCAAAGGCAATAATGACGCCGTACCAATAAACGGTAAAAGGCCCCAATTCAAGCATAACTCGGTTTAATGGCTCTACCGTATAAATCAAAAAAACACCCCCCCTATTCCAACATGTTTTTTTCACTTTGAATGATATCTGTTAACCGCTCGGAAAATTGTTCGGCGGTGTTTATTCCCATGAGTTTGAGCCGGAAGTTCATCGCTGCTACTTCAATAATAACAGCTAAGTTTCTCCCAGGTCGTACCGGTATCGTTGCTTTCGGCAGTTTGACGTCCATAATTTGCAATGTATCTTCATCAAGTCCAAGACGGTCATACTGCTTCGTGTCATCCCAGTTTTCAAGATGAATAGCGACAGAGATACGTTTTTTCGTCCGTACTGCTCCCGCACCAAATAAAGTCATGACATCAATAATCCCTAATCCACGGATTTCCAGCATATGTTCAAGGATTTCAGGTGAGCTGCCAACAAGGCTGTCATAATCTTCTTGGTAAATTTCCACACTGTCGTCCGCAACAAGGCGATGACCACGTTTCACAAGCTCCAGTGCTGTTTCACTCTTTCCAACACCGCTTTGCCCAGTAATCAACACGCCTACACCATAAATATCAACGAGTACACCATGCATTGAAGTAGTCGGCGCGAATTTCCCTTCCAAGTAGTTCGTTAACCGACTTAATACCCGGGTTGTTTTCCGGGGTGAACGCAGAATCGGGACACCCGCTTCATTCGCAACTTCAATCAATATTTCTGGGATATCCATGCCACGTGAAACAACGATTCCTGGTGTGATATCTTCGCAAAGTTTGATTGCCCGGTCGCGTTTTTCTTCATCGGATAGTTCTAGAAAATAAGCCATCTCGGTACGTCCAATTAATTGTAGTCTCTCTTTTGGATAAAAATTAAAATACCCTGTCATTTCTATTCCCGGTCGTGATATATCACTCGTAATGATCTCTCGGTTGATTCCTTGGGCTCCAGCTACTAATGTTAATGTAAAGTTATCAAGCAGATCTTTTGTACAAACCCTCACCATTATCTTCCCTCCATATAAGATGGAAATCTGAACAAGTCGTGAAACTGTATTAACCATCGCTCTAGGAATATACAGTGCTTCCCGTGGACAGCTGACAGCTAAGTGAGCCTTGACACAAGACATGCTAATGCTGGCGTTTCCACAGTACGTATGTAATAGTCTGCCACAGGCTATCTCCTTGAGAGGGCTCACTTAGGCCGTCCGACGAACAGAATGTCTAGTTCCACCGTTGGTTACAGAACGTAAACATACTCTAGTCGCCCCCATAGGAGTCTCCATATAATTGCGAAGTAGGCAAGTAGTTTGTTCAGATTTTATCCATGCTTAAATATAATGTTCCGATTCAATATTTTTAATGTTAACTTATAGAAGTTTCACTTTATTGTAGCATAATGCCGCGAAAAATCGTAGGCGGGTGGCCTACGATTTTGATTGACGTTTATTCTTTCACCAAACCACCGAGCACAAGGGTGATGAGCGAGATAATGATGGATGCGATAAAGGCAGTGCCAAAGCCATCGATGACAAAGGAAGATCCCATCAATGCCTGGGTCGCCATTAGTGTGATGGCATTAATAACGAGCAAGAACAATCCCATTGTCAAGATTGTAATTGGTAAGGTCAGGATGATTAGAATCGGCTTCAAGAGCACATTCAATATAGCTAGAATGATACTTGCTAATATTGCTGTACCTATTCCTTCAATATAGAAAGAAGCAAAGATTTCATTCACTATTAATAGAGCGACTGTGTTGAGTGCTAGGGATATCAGAAAGCGCATCATTAGTAAATCTCCATATCTTTAGGAATAATCAGTGCTGCAACTAAATAAATTAATGCAACCGTGGTAAAACTCGGGATGAGCAATATAACGAAGATGACCCGCAATACAGTGGCATCAACGTTTAAGTAATCAGATAAACCTCCAAATACTCCTGCCACATAGCGGTTATCAGATGAACGATAAAGTTTTTTCATAAAATTCCCTCCTAAGCATAACAATACTTACCTGTTATACGGATAAGCACGAAGAAAAGTTTCGTAGGAATTGCATTTAATCATTATACTTCCATACATAAAATTGCTCGGTCGAGAAATTGTTTGCTACTTCTTTTTTAAATTCTTCCTCACTAAAACCTGGTTGCATAAATTGTGATAAAACCCCTTCAGCTTGGGTCTTATGAGCATAAATCGCCTTCAGCTTCGTATCGATTTCCGCACGAACATCATTCTTCACGTCAGGACTTCCGAGCACATCCTCGAAATTCCTACTAATTGCTTGTGCCCATACGACTGGACGCTCGCTCTTATCCATCATACGAACCGCTTCAATCGCAGCTGCTCCAAGTGCATTATGATCCGGGTGAACCGCATAATCCGAATAATGCGTGATAACTAGAGACGGTTTTATTTGATCGAGATATTCTTTAATATGAGTCGCAACCATCGTCAGGTCTTCAAACTCAAGCGTCTTATCCCTAAACCCGAGCATCTTTACTTCCATATCCAAGACCTTCGCAGCTTCCAGTAATTCTTCCCTTCTAATTTGCGGTAATGTTTCCCTGTTCGCGATTGGAGGATTCCCCATATTCCTCCCCATTTCACCTAATGTTCCGCATAAGTATGTCACAGGAACACCTTGTTTTCGGTATTGGCTTATTGTACCCGCTGCACCAAATGATTCATCATCTGGATGCGGATAAATGACGACAACATGTTTATGTTTTCCCATTTCTATCACCTATTTTCTTATCATTCCGTTTAAAAACAATCTTACTCTTTAATTTGTAAATGGCTGTTCACTAATTTGCAGTGCCACCATTAACCTACCTTCCCTATCATGGCCAGCGAGCAATAATTGCCCTTCTTCCGTTACCGTCCAATCCGTTAAGCCTTCAGCATAAACCCAACCGATTTCCAATTTGAGACCAACTCGGTATACACTGTTATTTTCAACAATTTTAGCATTTGTAAATTTCACTTCAGCATTTCGGATGAAAGCTCCAACGTTATACGCTTTTTCATTTATATGACTCGCGTAAGCACCGTTAGTTGTTTCAAGATGGAGATAAACAGATTTGTTTATGTAGTCATCCAAACAAGCTTGAACTTTTGATACATTAATAGGTTCCATTCCATTATCCTCCTACATAACTCTAGTTTAAATGTACATAATCTAAAGGTTGACGTCAAAAATTACGGCCTGATAAAGTGAAACTTCATTCAATGGGGCATTCCTTACCCCACTGAATGTTAGTTGAACAGAATCAGGTATTTACAGACTGTACATCCCCCACCTACACATGTTGGGCTTCCCTCCTGTTTTTAGAGGCGGGGTATTACAGACCGTTAATGCGTGATAAATAACAATTAACATTACTTTCATTCAGCGTAAGTGTGTGCAACTTTCATCTGGAGGTTCGCAGTCCAGACACCTCTCGCTTTCCGCGGGCGGCCGGCAAGCCTCCTCGGGCTAACGCCCTGTGAGGTCTCGCCAGGCCTATCGACGAACAGGAGGTTCTAATGCCGGCATTGGTCACAGGACGTGACCGTACTTAGCCGGCCTCCCGCAGGAGTCTCAAGGTGTCTGGACTGCTCCGAGGGGAAAGCCAAATTTGGAACACTATTTTTCATTTTAGGAATAGAACGCTGATCTTAGGGTGATAGTTTCCATTCATAATAATCATAATCATCCCTACCAGTTAAGTTTCCCGGAGGACGGTGACTCCTGCGGGAAAGCGGAGACGATGAGACCCCGCAGGAAGTGCTTTTCTTCCGAGGCAGACTAAGAACGCTCTCGTATGTGGCAACGTCTGCATTAGCACATCCTGTGCGTCGAGGCTCAGCGCGGAGCCCTAGGATGCGCATCCGTCCTCCGGGAAACTGAACGGCGATTAGAGCGCCAAATTAAATGAATGCACAAAATACTTACGCTGAATGAAAGTGTGTAGTGTTTAGGATATAAAAACACCCCAAAACTGCTGAAAGCTAGGTGTCTGGGGTGTTTGTAATTGATTAATTGCTTAATGTTTCTTTTTCCTTCATTCTTTCATCCATCCGTTTCCGGTCACGCTCCAGGATGGGTTTCAAGTATTTTCCTGTGTAGGATTTATCCGATTTTCGGGCGATGTCCTCAGGTGTTCCAGTCGCAATAACCTTCCCGCCACCTGCTCCACCTTCAGGACCTAAGTCGATAATATGGTCGGCAGTTTTAATGACATCGAGATTATGTTCGATGATTAGTACAGTATCACCATTTTCAACAAGGCGATGAAGCACCGTCAATAATCGTTTAATGTCATCTGTGTGGAGACCTGTTGTCGGTTCGTCCAGAATATACAAGGATTTCCCGTTTGAACGTTTATGGAGTTCACTTGCAAGCTTCACGCGTTGAGCTTCCCCGCCAGATAAAGTCGTTGCAGGTTGACCCAGTCTTATATAACCAAGGCCGACGTCATAGATTGTCTCGATTTTACGCTTAATTTTAGGAATTGCGCTGAAGAATTCACGTGCTTCCTCTACTCGCATATCCAAAACATCAGCAATACTTTTACCTTTATATTTCACTTCTAGCGTCTCCCGGTTATAACGCTGTCCATGACAGACCTCGCACGGGACGTAAACATCCGGGAGAAAATGCATTTCAATTTTAATAATCCCGTCACCCTTACATGCTTCGCAACGGCCGCCTTTTACATTAAAGCTGAACCGTCCTTTTTTATAACCACGGATTTTCGCTTCGTTCGTCTGGGCAAATACATCACGGATATCATCGAATACACCCGTATAGGTTGCCGGATTTGAACGCGGGGTTCTACCAATCGGTGACTGATCGATTTCAATGATTTTATCTAGATATTCGATGCCTTTAATTTCTTTATGCTTACCCGGTTTCCGTAAACGAGCACGGTAAAGCTTTGTGGACAAGGCTTTATAGATTATTTCATTTACGAGGGTACTTTTGCCTGACCCTGAAACACCTGTCACTACATTGAATAATCCGATTGGAATTTTCGCGTTTACTTTTTTCAAGTTATTTTCTTCGGCCCCAATGACTTCTATATAACGATCATCCGGTTTCCGCCTTGTTGCCGGTAACGGAATGAATTCTTTACCAGCCAAATATCTGCCAGTTAGGGATTCATCATCATTCATCACATTTTCCGGAGTATCACTTGCGATAATCTTACCGCCATGTTCACCTGCACCTGGACCAATATCGATGAGCCAATCCGCTGCAAGCATTGTATCTTCATCATGCTCAACGACAATTAACGTATTATCAAGGTCACGCATTTTTTTCAATGATTCAATCAACTTATCATTATCACGCTGATGCAAGCCAATAGATGGTTCGTCCAACACATAAAGAACACCCGTTAAAGCGGAACCGATCTGAGTTGCGAGACGGATTCGCTGTGCTTCTCCGCCGGAAAGTGTTCCTGCTGAACGGGAAAGTGTTAAATAATCCAGCCCGACATTATTTAAAAAGCTTAGCCGATTCTCAATTTCTTTAAGGACGAGTTTAGCAATCTGTTGTTCTTTTTCAGAGAGCTTCAGATTTTTAATGAAATCCATTGCGTCCACAACAGAATACTCGGTGATCTTGCTAATATGTTTACCGTCAATGAGAACAGATAACGCTTCTTTTTTCAGGCGGTGTCCTTTACAAGTCTTACAATTGTTTACCGCCATATATTTCTCCAATGTCTCTCTTGTAAAGTCAGATGACGTTTCATGGTATCGGCGGTTGATGTTATTCATCACACCTTCAAAGATAATATCCACGTCACGGACTTTTCCGAAGTCATTTTTGAAATAAAAACGAATTTTCTCTTTGCCGCTCCCATATAAAATGATGTCCATTTGTTTTTTCGGGATATCTTTAACCGGAATATCCATTGGTATACCGTAATGGTCACACACACTCTTTAAAAGCTGAGGGTAGTATTGAGAGCTAATGGGCTTCCAAGGTACAATCGCATGCTCCTCAAGTGTTAAATCCCAGTCAGGGATCACAAGGTCTAGGTCAACTTCAAGTTTCGTACCAAGTCCATCACAAGTTGGACAAGCCCCGAACGGACTATTAAAAGAGAATAGCCTTGGCTCAATTTCTCCAATGGAAAATCCGCAAATCGGACACGAGTGATCCTCACTGAATATGAGTTCTTCCTCACCGATCACATCAACAATTATCCGCCCCTCACCTAACCGGAGCCCCGTTTCAATCGAGTCTGCAAGCCGGCCTTCAATGTCCGGTTTAACGACAATTCGGTCGATGACTACTTCAATCGAATGTTTCTTATTCTTCTCAAGACTAATATCTTCATGGATTTCCCGCATCTCGCCGTCAATTCGCAAGCGAACATAACCTTCTTGACGGAGCTTCTCTAATACCTTGACATGCTCCCCCTTTCTTCCAGAAACAACAGGAGCAAGAATCTGCATTCTCGTCCGTTCTGGATACTCCATCACGCGGTCGACCATCTGTTGAACCGTTTGTGAAGTGATTTCAATGCCGTGAATCGGACATGTTGGATGTCCTACTCGCGCATATAACAATCGTAAATAATCATAAATTTCCGTTACAGTTGCAACGGTTGATCTCGGGTTGTTACTTGTCGTTTTCTGGTCAATTGAAATCGCCGGTGATAAGCCTTCAATCACATCTACATCCGGTTTATTCGTTTGACCTAGAAACATTCTGGCATAGGCGGACAATGACTCAACATAACGTCTTTGTCCTTCTGCATAGATCGTATCAAAGGCGAGAGAGGATTTCCCTGAACCGGATAGACCTGTGACGACGACCAATTTATTTTTCGGTATCGTCACATCTATCCCTTTTAAGTTATGCTCTCTCGCTCCTTGTACTACAATTTGTTTTTTCTCTGGCATGTACATGCTCATCCTTCCGCTTTAAGTTCGAAAACAATATCACGAAGCTCTGCTGCTTTTTCAAAATCAAGCGCTTTTGCTGCTTCCCGCATTTCCTTCTCGAGTTGTTCGATAACTTGCGGGCGATTCTTCTTCGTAACTTGGGCAAAGCTAGTAATTTTCTTCTCTTCTGTTTCTTCGTCTGCTGCTTCAATCGTTGCTTTTATGACATCGCGAATATCTTTTTTGATTGTTTTTGGTGTAATTCCATGTTCTTCATTATAGGCAATCTGGATTTGCCGTCTACGATTTGTTTCATCTATTGCCTTCTGCATCGAATCCGTAATCTTGTCGGCATACATAATAACTTCCCCTTTTTCATTACGGGCAGCACGGCCGATCGTTTGAATAAGGGAACGTTCAGAGCGCAGGAAGCCCTCTTTATCCGCATCCAGAATAACGACAAGCGAAACTTCCGGTATATCTAATCCTTCCCGAAGTAGGTTGATTCCAATCAAAACATCATATTTTCCAACCCGTAAATCGCGAATAACTTCGATTCGTTCGAGGGTTTTAATTTCTGAATGTAAGTAGGCTACTTTTATACCAAGCTCCTTCAAATAGTCGGTCAAATCCTCTGACATTTTCTTCGTTAGTGTTGTGACCAGGACCCGTTCATTCCTTTCGGTCCGTTCATTGATTTCTTCAATCAGGTCATCAATTTGCCCTTCGATAGGACGTACTTCAATTTTCGGATCAAGTAATCCCGTCGGTCGGATAATTTGTTCCGTCATTTCCGGAGTATGCTCCAGTTCATAGGGACCTGGTGTTGCTGACACATAAATGAGCTGGTTCGTCTTCTCTTCGAATTCTTCAAAACGAAGTGGCCGGTTATCAAGTGCGGATGGCAGCCGGAAACCATGATCGACAAGCACTTGCTTTCTTGCCTGGTCTCCATTATACATCCCCCGAATTTGCGGTAATGTAACATGGGACTCATCAATAATGACTAAAAAGTCATCTGGGAAATAATCAAGCAATGTATACGGGGTCGCTCCAGCCTCTCTTAATGTAAGATGCCGGGAATAGTTCTCGATTCCGGAACAAAAGCCCATCTCACGCATCATCTCAAGATCATAATTCGTCCGCTGTTCAATCCGCTGCGCTTCCAGCAGTTTATTTTCTGAACGTAATACTTTCAAACGTTCTTCCAGCTCTTTTTCGATGTTCTGAATTGCTTTTTTCATAATATCTTCGCGGGTAACGAAGTGAGATGCCGGGAAAATTGCCACGTGTTCCCTATCACCGATAATTTCGCCGGTTAGGGCATCCACCTCACGAATTCGATCGATTTCATCACCAAAAAATTCAATCCGGATACAATGTTCTTCCCTGGATGCAGGGATAATTTCCACCGAATCACCACGAACGCGGAACGTCCCCCGCTGGAATTCGATATCATTTCTTGCATATTGTATATCTACTAGATCCCGTAATAACTGGTCACGGTCCTTCTCCATCCCCATTCGTAAGGAAAGGACTTGACTACCATACTCTTCTGGACTACCGAGACCGTAAATACAGGATACACTGGCAACAATAAGTACATCCTCGCGCTCAAACAGAGCCGAGGTTGCGGAGTGCCGGAGTTTATCTATTTCATCGTTAACACTTGCATCTTTTTCAATGAAAGTGTCTGTTGATGGTACATAAGCTTCTGGCTGATAATAGTCATAATAACTGACAAAATATTCTACTGCGTTATTTGGGAAAAACTCTTTAAACTCACTATATAGTTGACCCGCTAAGGTTTTATTATGAGCAATTACTAATGTCGGACGGTTGATTTCCTTTACCACGTTCGATACGGTAAATGTTTTCCCTGTTCCAGTTGCACCAAGTAGTGTTTGGTGTCTTTGACCTGCCAAAACCTTTTGCACAAGTTCGTCGATTGCTTGTGGCTGATCACCAGCCGGTTCGTAATTCGATACGAGTTCAAACTTATTATTCACGAGTTCTGCCTCCCTAAATATCTAGTAACTATTTTACCACAAACGGATGAAATAATTAAAGAAAAACGAACGTCTATTCGTTTAATATTTAAAAAACTAGTGACAAAAAGGCGTAATCACTTATTTTATTTGGGGTATAATTAAGAAACATGAACGGAAACCTTCTTTCCGGCTTTCACGACCGCGCCTTCCCACAGGCCGCTGGTGAGCCTTTTTTTAGAAATGGTTCAAGTATTTATTTAAAAGAAAGACTTTAGCACTGGGTTACGTTGATATTTGTCAACAAGAACGCAATTCATTAAACTGTAATAAACAGATAGAGGGGGATGAATATGCAGGAGTTTACGCATTTCGATGAGCAAGGACGGGCCAGGATGGTCGATATAACAGAAAAGCAGACAACCAATCGTACAGCAACAGCAAGATCTAGTGTGAAGATGTCTCAGGAGATCTATAAAAATATTGTGGAACAGAAGAATAAAAAAGGAGATGTCCTTGGGGTTGCAGAAGTTGCTGGCATCATGGGGACGAAGCAAACATCCAACTTGATTCCAATGTGTCATCCGATTCCAATCAGTGGTGTTTCTATTCAGTTTGAATGGAATCGATCGGAGTCAGGAGACTATGAATTAATTATTCTAGCGGAAGTAAAAACAATCGGCAGTACAGGCGTGGAAATGGAAGCATTAACTGCCGTTACGACAGCCGCCTTAACTATCTATGATATGTGTAAGGCAATCGATAAAGGAATTGTAATCGGAGAAACCTATCTGCTCCAAAAAAGCGGTGGAAAAAGCGGAAATTACAAGCGGAAGTCTTGATACTCCGCTTGTAATCTCAGCTTAAATCCTTTTTCAGTTCATGAACGCCATGGGCGATTTCTGGTAGGATAAGTTTCTCCATCGCTAGTCGGACGGCTCCTGTTGAACCAGGTATGATGAAGACGAGACGGTGATTAATGGATCCGCATGTCGCTCGGGACAACATACTTGCACTTCCAATATCCTCTTCGTAACTAATCATCCGGAACAATTCGCCAAATCCCGGCAATTCCTTTGCAAAAAGAGGCTGCACCGCTTCAATCGTCACATCCCTGGCAGCAATTCCAGTACCTCCATTTAGTATAATCGCATCTACCGACTGATTTTTAACTAGTAATTTCATTGTTGCTTTAATGACTTCCGCATCATCCGGTACAATTTCATAACAAGTAACCTCATGTTTATCATGATTCAATAAATCAATAATCAGTTTTCCACTCTTATCATTTTGCTTATTTCGTGTGTCACTAATCGTTAACACTGCGCAATTAATGAAATTCGGCGCAAGTGTTTTATGCTCTTCATGCATCACTAATCCCTCGATCCCTCATTGAATATGGCTGTTAAAGTCCTCTAACCGATTTATGTTAATAAAAGGCCCTTCATCAGAAAACGGCACATATTTCACGTCTGCTTTATCTAACAGTGCACGCATATGCAATCTATCCGTTTCGAGCAATGTCTTGATTCGTTGTTTAAGTGTATGATGATAAAGTGCAATCAATGGTTGCAGTCTTTCATTAACTACTGGAATTACCGCTTGTACTCCTTTTCTTTCCGTTAGTAATCGCTCGAAAACTTCCTTTGCCATAAACGGGACATCTGTTGGTATAACCGCATACCAACAAGCTTCTTTCTCTTGCATTGCAGTATATAGCCCAGCAAGCGGACCTTTCCCGGCAAACTTTTCCATATCGGTAACAATCTCCACTTCCAATTCTGGTGGAAACTTTCCCTTCAGGTCTTGATTTGTAATAAGAATCGTATCATCAACAACTGGTGTAATCGCGTCAAGCGACCACTGGAAAAATGCTTTGTTATCTTTCAATGCGAACGATTTGGGACTTCCGAATCTACGTGATTTCCCACCTGCTAGAATTACGCCAACAATAGTTCCCATCACCATGCCAAATTAACCACCACTGACCGGAGGAATGAAAGCAACGGTATCACCTGACGTAATCGCGTCATCTTCCTTTGCATATTCTTCATTAATAGCCGTCATCACGTCATGTAAATTCAGCTGTGGATAATTTATTTTAAGTTTTTCTTTCAATTGCCGGACAGTGATATTTTGTACTGGAATATCCAGATTCGCCCTCCCAGTTGTTTCCTGTAATTCAGCAAATAGTAATACTTTAATCAAGTCACATCCTCCTTCATATCACAACTTATTACAAAAATGGTAGCACATGACTAATCGCACCGCAAATAAGGGTCGATCCCGCGCACACGGTCAGGACGTGTATAAATATTCATCCGGTCGCCCCGCAAAAATCCAATAACCGTTATCCCAAGTTCATCAGCAAGTTTCACAGCAAGATCTGTAACAGCGGATTTGGACAAAATAATCCCAATTCCCATTTTTGAAATTTTCAGTAACACTTCTGATGAGACTCTTCCACTGAAGACAACAAGTTTTCCCCTTGCAGGAATGTTACCTTGGAGCATGGCCCCAAATACTTTATCAAGCGCATTATGCCTGCCAATATCTGTTCGGGTGAACAATAAATCAGTTGGTGTTGCAAGCGCCGCATTATGGACGCCTCCAGTCCGTTCAAATTCAGGCGAGCTATTCATCAACCCTTTCATCAATCGCATGCACTGATCAACTGTTACTTCAAGCTCACTAGTTATCGTCTTCGCCACCCGAGCATCACTTTTAAAATAAAACTGTCGGCTTTTCCCGCAACAAGATCCAATCATACGGCTGGAGTGATCAAATTGATCCGGTTGCACTGGTTTATGGAGTGCGATATGGGAGAAACCTGTATACACATCAACTTGGATCTCTTTTATTTCAGCAGCTGTACGGATGACCCCTTCCGAAGCAAGAAATCCGACGACTAAATCTTCCAGTTGACCTGGAGAACAAACAATCGTCGCAAACTCATGACCATCCAGCATCAAGGTTAAGGGAAACTCTGCCGCTATTGCTTCTGACACATTTTCTTGATGGGTTCCCTTAATCTTAATCGTCTTCCACCCTGGTTCATCAACAATGCTCATCGGAATCCCTCCTTAGCTTGGCTCCATTTCCAGCTCCTCGATCCGCTTCTCTTTATATTTCATATCTTTATGCGCATAGAAACTATCAGCCTTCTCCACAATAACAAGGGTTGTATATTCCGGTATCCCCGCAAATTCTTCATATACGCCTTGCGGGATGACTACATTCCCCTCTGGCCAATGAAGTTCAATATTTCCGGCTTTAATATTTACGAACTTCGCTTGCCCTTTATACATGCCATATTGATTATAGACAACAATGGGATCTCCTTCCGCAACACCAAGTTCTGCTGCATCCAATTCATTCATCAGTACATCATCCCGGTCCGCTGCATTAAATGGATCTAGTTCGTCATATATCATTGAATTGAATTGTTTTCCTCTTCTCGTCGTTACATGGAAATGCCCTTCCGGCTTCCGGTGTTCGGGAATTTCCACCGCAATTAGATTACCTCTTCCGTCCGGTGTCGGGCATATTCCGTCTTCACAGAGCCAGGCTCCTCCCCACTGGAACAAATCGCCGCGATTCTTCAAATGCTGAATGCCGTCATAATTCGGCGCAGCTTTCGCAATTTCTTCTCGAATCTCAGCTGCGGATGTGAAATTGATTAAATCACTCTCTTCCGGCTTAACACGTTTCGCTAAGTCCACATAAACTTCCCACTCACATCTTGCTTCTTCAATCCGTGGTCCCTTAATCTCTGGTGAAAAATAAACCATCCGCTCTGTTGATGTTGAGGTTCCTCCCCCTTCTTGCTCATACCTTGTCATGGCTGGAAGAACAATGACCGCTTCTTTCGCATCGACTAAGGTAGATGTGTTGAAGATGATATCCTGATGCACTCGGAGATCGATATTCGCTAAGCAACGTTCCACAAAATCCGGATTCGGCATCGTTTCCAGGAAATTACCTCCAGATAAATAATAGAGGGAAAGATGACGTTCATGATTTTCAGGAAGCAAAGCATTTTCCAAGGATACGCCGACAATATCACCTTGCCATTTCGGAATCGGGAAACCCCAAATCTGTTCGACCCGTTCCCGGTTGTCCTTATCCATCCCGCCACCAGGCAAGACAAACGGATCTGCTCCCATTTCTCCAGACCCCTGTACACCGGAATGGCCACGAATTGGCATTAACCCACAATGTTCTCTCCCTAAAAAGCCACGAAGTAAAGCAAGATTCGCTACCTGGGACACATTATCCGTTCCAAAGCGGTGTTGAGTGAGGCCCATCGACCAAACAAATACGGCGGATTTTGATTTGGCAAGCAGTTGGGCTAATTCTAGCATTCTTTCTTTCGTAATCCCGGAAGAAGCCTCCAATGTTTCCCAATCGTAAGCCACCACCTTTTGCTTGAGTTCTTCCAGACCGTTTACATGTTCCTCAATAAATTCATGGTCAAGCGCAGAACCAGGGACATTCTCTTCCATTTCAAACCAATGCTTCATAATGCCATGCATAAAGGCAATATCACCGCCAATATTCACTTGATACACGTCATCCGCAATTTTTGTCCCAAATAAAGCAGATTCCGGAATCGATGGCACCCAATATTCGTCCATTGCAGGTTCATAGTACGGATTGATAATAATGATTTTTGTCCCTTTTCGTTTAGCTGCATACATATATTTCGTTGATACCGGCTGATTGTTGGCTGCAACAGATCCCCAGAAGAGCAGGACATCTGTACCAATCCAGTCTTTATAGTTACAAGTCGATGCGCCGACACCAACTGATCTCGTGAGGGCTGTTTTGGAAGGTGAGTGGCAGATTCGTGATGCATTATCAATATTATTTGTACCGAGAAAACGGGAAACCTTTGCTAGTGTATAATACACTTCATTTGTAATCCCTCTCGAAGTCGTATAAAAACCATATCGTTTCGGATCAAGCGACCGCATTTTTTGCGCAATCCGGTCAAGCGCCGCGTCCCAGGATAATCTTCTGAAACGATCGTCTCCCGGTTCCCGAATGAGCGGATACGGAATCCGGCCCAGCTTCCTCAGTTCGGTGCTCGAAAGCTTCTTTAATTCTTCTATATCGGAATGCAAGATTTCCTCCTTAATTGCGGGCATTGTGTTCAGACGAAGCACATTGAGACGAGTCGTACAAAGGTGTGGACCTTTCAGCGTCTGATCCTGCAGGCCGGAAACGCCGAGTGCGCAGCCATCACAGACACCCT
Source organism: Oceanobacillus sp. AG (assembly GCF_009746545.1). Lineage (NCBI taxonomy): Bacteria > Bacillati > Bacillota > Bacilli > Caryophanales > Bacillaceae > Oceanobacillus > Oceanobacillus sp. AG. The sequence continues at coordinate 30,257 of NZ_WOWT01000009.1, read as the reverse complement.
GCGTAAGAATCCTTGTAGCATAAGGCAGATTATCTTTATTTTCCCAAACTACTTTCATCGTGTCGCGAATATGGTGCGGTTTCACCTTCCCAAGCCCAAAAGGCACTTTACTTACCCAGAGACTCGGATCTGGTCGCTTCGTTAATTTTACCGGACCAGTATGTTTCGTTTTCCCCAACTTAACCCCTCCTCATCAATAATAAACAGATTTTTGTTATATTTTCCATATCACTTTTCAGTCTGAAACAGCTCGGTATCCCATTAAAAAACCGTAAATTGTTATATATTTCGTTGATTCTATGAGCTCAATATGATTCATCTGTTTTGATTTTTAGGTGCAATAATGTTGAGTTATAAATTAATTTACGAGTTTTCTATATTTTACAACAACAAAGCACATATGTAAACGCCTACAAACTCATGAAATCATACTGTATTTTAAAAAAGAACAGTATGAATGACGATAAAGTAAAATAATAAAAACCCGAAGATAATATGTGCCCGTCGCTTCTTCACACTTGGAAAATATAATCGCAGCCATCCGGAAAGAACCATGCAGATAAGAATAATAATTGCACCAATTCCGCTCCACATTTTCATATTCGTCCATAAGAAACCATACCGGTGTATAATGATGGTCGCATGGAGAATAATGAGAATAAGCGCCGTTGTACCAATCCAACGGTGAAACGGATAAATCCGTTTCGAGATAGTTGCAAGCTTAATTTTCTTCTTTCGATCAGGAGTATTCCGGATAGTTGAAAAAAATGCATGCCTTGTCCAATTGAATAAGATCAAAAATAGACCTGCTAGTCCGAGTATGATATGAATGGGGAGATGCGCGTAATTATAATCCAGTGTAAAAAGAACAATGATGAATAGTAGCAGATTTAGGTATAGCCATATACTCATTCGAAACAACCTTCCTGTCAATTTCTATCTCATATCCTACCATCTTAACGCGCTTTCTGGCTAAATTCGTTATCTTTTCTTAAGAAAAGGGAATATGATAGACTAAAGACAGGTCATACCTTTGAGAGGAGGATACAGAGATATCTCTGTACATACATCATGAAAATACAAGTATCAGATAAGGCACATCAGTGGTATATTGAGGAAATGGGCTTAGAAAAAGGGGACAGTGTCCGATTTTTTGGGAAGGTCTATGGAAAAACTGAAATCCACGATAATTTCTCCGTTGCAATTAATATTGACCGTCCGAATGATCCGTTAGTTACAGAAACAGTGGATGGTATTACGTATTTTATAGAAAAAAGCGACGACTGGTTTTTCAGCGGATATAACTTCCACGTTGAATATAATGAAGAACTCGATGAAGTGACCTACCATTTTGTAGAGTAAAAAAACTGAGACACGGAGTCTCAGTTTTTTTATTTAATACGGTTTACATAGATTCGTTTGTGATCTTCTACACCGGATAAATAGACTGGAGCGGGATCATTTGTACGGTCAAACTCGGTTGACGAGCCGTCTGCTGAAAGAGTTTCTTCAAATATCTCCTCATACTCTTCTATGCTTACTTCCTTACGTGCATGAAAGAGTTCTTCATGTTGATGAACATATAGGTGGTCTTGATAGTTTGGTTGCAAAATTCCAGTGAAGAACTCGCCGACAGCGCCGGAACCGTAACTATATAATCCAATTCGCTCGCCACCTTCCAAACTGTCATTCTTCTCTAAGAGTGAAAGTAAACTCAAGTACAAGGAACCTGTGTAAATATTACCGACTTTCCGGTTATATTGAATACTTGTCTCATAATTTGCTTTCAAACGTTCACTACCTGATTCGGTTGCTTCATCAAGAATCGTACGTAATGCCTTCAAGCCCATCTTCGTATAGGGTACGTGAAAACAGAGAGCTGAAAAGTCTTCTAAGCTACGTCCAGTTTGCTCTTTATACTTTTCCCACACGGTGTTGAAAAAGTGAATATATTGTTCGTTGGAGAATTTACCGTCGACATAAGCTATATCTGAGTAAAGTGGGCGCCAGAAATCCATAATGTCATTCGTGAAATATGTACTTTCATTTTCTAAAGCAAGTAACTTCGGATCCTTGCTAATAACCATTGCGACCGCCCCTGCTCCTTGTGTTGATTCACCAGGAGTAGCTAAACCGTATCTTGCAATATCTGCACCAATAACCAACACTTTACTTTCCGGGTTTAAAGCGATATGACCTTTAGCCATTTGAATTCCTGCGGTTGCACTGTAGCAAGCTTGCTTTAATTCAACAGCGCGCGCATAAGGATTCAAGCCTAATAAGTGATGGAGATAGACTGCTGCTGATTTGGAATGGTCAATTCCTGATTCCGTGCCGAACAGGACAAGGTCAATTTTCTCCCTATCTTCCTCATCGATAACCTGTAAAGCAGCATTGGCAGCGAGTGTTACCGCATCTTGTGTAACTGGGGCAAGCGCCATTTCATCCTGGCCAATTCCAATTGTAAACTTATCCGGGTCAATCCCTCTTGCTTCAGCAAGCTTAATCATATCCACATAATAATGTGGCGCATAAAAACCAATCTTATCAATTCCGATATTCACTGCAATTCCTCTTTTCCGTATATATTCCACATCTATAAAGTGATGTTTTTCACATTATATTTTTCAGCAATATTTAAATTTTAATATAAATTACTAGGATAAAGCAAACGAAATAGCGAATTAAAAACAAAGGCACAGAGCAGACATGACTAGCCCTGGAAATCTAAGTAAGCCACAGCATTTTTACTTTAAAGTTTCCGATGCAAGAAAAGAAATCGGCTAAAGTGCGATTGTTTCTCTTTAGCCGATTTCACTTAAAATCCGTATTCTGCTTCTTTCGCTTCCCGGATATCTTTCAGCGCATCTGTTAATAAAACCGTATCCTCGATCAGACGTTCAATTCGGAAATGGATATCATCATTAATGATTTCTTTCCGGTAGAAATCTTTTTCTCCAATAAATACATAGGACTGGGTGAGTTGCCCTTTCATATATGATATAATCGGCTTGATTTGAGTTTCCGGGATTAAATAATGCTTCGACGAGCCTGCTGTAACGATAATGCTAACAACTTTATCCTGCAATGCCTGCTCTGGAAGCAGGTCAAATATATTCTTCAATGTGGCTGGAATCGAAGCTTGGAAAATCGGAGTTCCCACAACGATCGCTTCAGCCTCCATCAAGGTCCTTGTTACAAAGCCAGCATCCCCTGTATACTCCAAATAATTTCTCCCATCGCTAAACGGGATATCATAATCAGCCAAATCAAGCATACTGACCTCGATGTTCGGATATTTTTCTCTGAATACCGACTCCACATGCTGGAGGGCTGTTCTCGTCTTTGAGCCGACGATTGACCCTTGCAGTAATGCCACTTTCATTAATGTCCACTCCTTAAATGCTTCATACATATTTACAAATTACAAATTGAATACATAAGTTAGTTACCATTAATAAGTATTTTAAATAATATCGTTATGTAATACAATTGAAACGAACTGGGAATAGGAATCTTTCGTGGAACGCAAAAGAAGTGGAGCGTATGAAAACATTTCACTCCACTTCTTCTTCAATTTCAAGCATAATATTTTCCATTTCGTTGACTGCTTCTTGAAAAATACGCTCCAATTCTTTTTCTACAGTTGCTTGCTTCTCTGGGTCCACCTCTGTAACTCCAATTCGTTCAGCGATATGCTTATCCGTATACTCCCTTAGGGCTGCCAACTGTTTTTGCTTCTCGGCTTCAATAAATGTCTCCCACTCTTTTTCTACTTCCTTGATTTCTTCAGCGAGAACTTCTTTCAGGCGTTCTGTCTGGATTGCTTGCTCTTCCTTAATTGCGCTGTCTATTTCTGCAATCGACTGTTCCGTTTTGTCATCGAGCCAGCTCGTCAGAATTCCTGAGAGGGAGGAATCTGCAACAGTAGCAGTAAGTCCTCTGCCAAACAGGAGCATGATAAGTAATGCGAGTGGGATCACTTGCTTCCTATTCATTAATACTCGATACAACGTCATCAAGCGCTGTTTTTGCTTCTTCTCCGAGTTGCTGGGCTGTTACAGTAATAAGCTCTTGTTGATTTGTAACGAGCGTTGTGACTACTTCGGTAACACTTTCACGAAGATCACGAATTGCCCAATCCACTTGATTGATTAGATTTCTAGTCGTAATTTCTTGGTTCTTAGACACTTCTGCTGCAAGAGTTTCCTGGGCCTGACGAATCGCTTCTTCCAGCTCTGCAACTGCTGCGTCCTTAGCCTGATGGATATCCGCTGCTAATTGTTTAATCGCAGCATTCCCACTGTCTGCTGTGAATGCAGTGAGATCATCTGTTGCAAAGTTTAGCGCATCATTCGCATTGCCTTGGATTTCTAAATATCCATCAAGGAACACATTATAAAACTCCAAGCCAATTCCAGCAAGAATCTCCTGTTGTTCTGCATCAATTTCTCCGATATGTTCAAGTTTCGCTCGGATAATTTCTTCCAATGTCTCTCCAGTTGCAAGCTCTCTGCTTAAATCAATATCAATGCCAGCCTGTGCTTTCAGTTGGTCATATTCAGCTTGCAGCCCCGGTAATCTGCTTTCCATATATGCTTCAGTATCAGCTTCCACTTCCGCAACAGACTGATTAAACAACCCATTGTACCAAGCACGAAGCTGCTCTCCCGCATGTGATGAAGCAAATACCGCTCCAGCACTCCAGACGACAACAACAGCAAGTCCAATCGAAATGATCTTCCCTTTGAATGATTTTAAAAATGATTTCACCTAATAACTCCCCCTTTTTATTTTTTTGATAATAATTCATCTAAAAATATTGCAATCTCTTCTTCCACTTCTACATGCATCTGCTCATTTCTCTCTGTTTCATAAGTAGCGTACACTTCTATTACCGATTGCTTTTCCAATAAATTATTTAATTGCGCTTCCAATCCCTTCCCGTAATTCCTTACTTCCGTGATAATCTGTGATTTTTCGCCATCCAACAACACCTCCAATTCCGCAACTTGCTCTTCTCTTTGCCCGTCCCATTCCTCTATTGGTTTAATAGATTGCTTATGGAAGTACGTCCGAATGGTCTGAACTATTTCTTGGGCTGAATCTTTATGTAATTTCCAAGGAGTGTAGTCACTTGCTGCTATAATAGATATATTAAAAGCAAAAAGAAATAGTAACCCCATGAGTCCAGTCCGAATCGTTTTCCTCATACCCCTCCCCCTCTATTTGTTACGATTGATGTTACGTCCCATCGTATCAGATGGAGTTATAAAAAGAATCGGATAATTAAACTATTTTTCTCATAGGAGGAAAGAGTCTTTACGAGAGATCTTTTAAAAGAGGAAGAAATGATCAGAGTCTTAAAGGATAGGATTTATCTCCCAAAACGGTTTCTTTTAATAGATATTTCTTTAAATCGGAAAAAAGATAATCCGTACCTTATCTTGCTTAAGAACTAGATAGTAGAAATATTATCCATAGTTCATGCCTTTTCGTCATAAAACGAGCGTTCATGCTAGATTTATTGAAAGAGCCTCTACCTTACGACAGCATTTCTTTCCCGCAGAACGAAAATCGACAACACAAACTCAAAAGATATTCTATTAAAAAATGAAACCTATTCTAATCAATTTCCGTATATGGTAGAGGTATGTAATGAGGACAAAGGGAGGAATTATGATGAAACCATTGACGAAAAAACGCTTAAAGGCCTCACTAATTGATGGCTGTATTAGCACGGCAGCTTCTCTAGCTGCAGAATATTTCTTACGGAAAAAAATAAAAAACGAAGCATTCCATATGATTGTGTTACCAATTCTGAGCCAGTACACATTAGAATATGTGCAACTCAAAAACAGTGGACAGACAATTGGTTACAAACTAATGGGAATCGAACTAAAAAGTGAAGACGGCAAGGAATTGACGAACGAACAGATCTTAAAAAGAATGGTGCACCGGGACACTACTAGCACCATCGCGTACATAAAGAATAGGGATAGCTTTGAAGGCCAAGCAGGAAAACTATTCCCTCATGACCGCAAAGCTGGAACAATTGTAATGGAAACAACTAAATAAATAATCTACAGCTCGTCCAAAAAGTGACAGAGCTGTTTTATTTTTGAGAAAAGCGAAACTGAATTGACTTCTATTCCAACCTTTTTTGCCACTCATTCACTTTAATACATAAAAGCATTACTCCGCAAAAGAAAAATGGTTGACTATTAACGAAACTCGTCTTATAATTTACTGCAATTACTTTGTTTGGTGGAGACGAGCGGGGATGAAGGATTTTTTCAGTAAGTTATTAAACGGAATGAGTATCGGAATTGTTGTCGCACTAATTCCAAATGCTTTATTAGGTGAAATTTTAAAAATATTAATTCCATATTTTCCAGCTTTGGAGCATTTATTTGATATAACCGTAATGGTCATGAGTTTACTGCCGATTTTAATTGGAGTAATGGTTGGAGTAACATTTAAGTTAACACCGATTCAAACAGCTTCTGTCGGCATTGCAGCGACGATCGGCAGCGGGGCTATTATGAAAACCGAAGAAGGGCTATTCGCATTAAACGGTATCGGGATCGTGATTAACACTGGTATTACGGCGGCACTTGCTGTCTTATTTGTTCTATGGATTGGAAATCGTTTGAAAGGCTATTCCATTCTATTAATACCGACTTTAAGTATTATTGTTCCAGGTATGATAGGTTATGCTTTACTTCCTTTCATCCGTCATTCAACCGGATTGTTAGGAGAATTGGTTGCTGCTGTTACAAATATGCAGCCGGTTTTGATGGGGGCAATGATTGCAGTGATTTTCTGTCTCATTATCCTCTCCCCTATCTCTACTGTTGGTGTTGCAACGGTAATTATGCTTTCCGGTATCGGCTCTGGAGCGGCAAATCTCGGGATTGTAGCAGCAGGTGTTGGGCTTGCGATTGCAAGCTATAAAGCAAACTCGCTCGGTACAGCTCTTGCCCATGTGCTTGGTTCCCCGAAGATTCAAATGCGGAACTTCATCATGAAACCGAAAATTGCGTTTCCTATGCTGATTACCGCAGCTTTCCTTGGAGGACTTGCGGGGGTATTAAATATTCAAGGGACGCCTTATAGTGCGGGTTTCGGTTTATCTGGACTAGTCGGGCCTTTAAATTATATTAATCTTGCTGAGGGCGGCTGGACGTTAAATAATATAACGATTATGCTTGGCACGTTCCTCATCTTGCCAATTATATTAAACTTAGGATTAATCTATGTGTTCTCCCGGAAATTAAAAATGATTAAAGCAGATGACTATAAATTGAACTTTGAATAGGGCTGGGGATAAATGTCCCCGCCCTATTTTCTTTCCAACTTATATCCCGACTCAACGTATCGCCTTTTCTTTTTCCTTTGTACTTGATGTGTATGGTTCATTTTTTAAAAACCGGATAATAGATGCTGTCGCTTCCTCAACCTTTTCAGCTAAATAGTTCGTGCGTTCATATAAGACACTGCGAAAATGATCCAGTTGCCGCACTACCTTTGCTGTCATTGCTTCCTGCTCCTCGACTCGCTTCTCCAGACCTTTCATCCTGTTCTTGTCAATGGCTAATTGGTTCGTGATCTCCTCCTGGCGTTCCATATATGCTGTAACTTGTTTTGCAAGCCGTTCATTCTCCTCTGAAATAGCTGCTAATTTCGTTAACAGTCTTCTATATTCCGTCTCGAATTCCTGCCATTTCTGCATATTCAGCACATGTTGCCTGTCAGTTGATGATTTTATTTCCGCTACATGCTTCTCGACCGATTCATTGAATTGCGTTTGTTCTTTAAGCCTTTCAGTAGTACGGTTATGAAAATATATTACCTGATTATTATCATCAACCGTTTCATCCGTCTGATAAATATCTTCGTAATCGCCATTGATATATAATCCCATGGTTTCACCCCTTACTTGGTTACTCCCCTTATTTTATGCAAGAAATCGACCGTTAGGGAATTCTTCATTACAGCCGATAGTCCTCATTTATTGGAATCATGGATCTCATCTTACGCTTGCCAATCCGCCGGCCAACTTTCTCTAGAATCAGTTCAAGAGATTCCTCCTGTTTCAAATCATAATCTGCAATATTAATTCGTAAAACAGGACAGGCATTAAAGCTGTCAATCCACTTACTATACCGGTCATGCATTTCTTCCCAGTAACTAACCGGTGTCTTCCGCTCCATCTCTCGCCCCCGCTGGCGAATACGACCAATTATTTCATCTAAAGATCCTTCCAAATAAATCAATAAATCTGGGTGCGGGAAATATGGCGTCATGACCATCGCATCGAATAGGTTTTTATATGTTTCATAATCCGTAGGTGACATTGTTCCTTTTTCGTAATGCATTCTCGCAAAAATTCCAGTATCTTCATAAATCGAGCGATCTTGAACAAAACCGCCACCGTATTCAAATATTTTCTTTTGTTCCTTAAAACGCTCCGCCAGGAAATAAATTTGTAAATGGAAACTCCAACGCTCAAAATCCTTATAAAAGCTTTCCAGATATGGATTATGATCCACTTTTTCAAAAGATGTTTTAAAATCGAGTGCCTCCGCCAAAGCTGTAGTCATCGTCGATTTCCCAACACCTACCGTACCGGCAATCGTAATTACTGCATCATTCGGTATACCGTATTTCTCTCTCCAATTCATTTGCTTGCTCCTTTAATTGTCAGCTGTTCGTTAACCATGTTTAAAATTTTTTCCAGATGATCCTGATTTTGCATGAAATCCATCTCATCCCCGTTAATCCAAATTAGCGGGATATCGGGATTTTCTTTTTCAAATTCGTTCATGAATTGTTTATAATCCCGCGACAGTTGCTGTAAGTACTCCGATTCAATATTTTTCTCGATTTTTCTTCCCCGCTTCCTAATTCGTTCCATAATCGTATCGAGACTACCGGTTATATAAATGACAAGATTAGGTTGCGGCATGTCCTTCGTTAAAATCTCATAAATCTGCCTGTATTTATCAAACTGACCTTCATCTAAAGTCCGTTTTGCGAATATCATATTTTTCGCCATATGATAGTCCGCTACGACCGGATGACCATGCTTCAAATAGTCCTTATCTATATCTTCTAACTGTTTATATCGATTACACAGGAAAAACATTTCTGTTTGAAAACTCCACTCATTTATATCTTCATAAAATTTGTCAAGAAAAGGATTCTCACTTACAATCTCTTTCAACAAATGAAATTCAAAATGACTGGCGATCTTTTTTGCAAGTGAAGTCTTACCAATACCAATTGGACCTTCAACTGCAAGAAAAGGTACCTTCGTCATTATTATTCCTCCTTCAAATTAGATCCTTCATATTTTATCATACTTCATATGTTCCAACCATCACCATTAAAGTGAAACTCCATTTAATAAAAGGTACTTTTTATTCCCCACTGAATGGTATAGACGAATCGAGCTACTACTGGATGGTAGATCTCCCCATTTCGTATTAACGTGTTTCCGAAAACCCTGAAGCGTGATGCATCCAGCCTGTTACACTCGATAGTCGCGCCTACTTTCATAGCTATATAGTACATTCGCCTTTCCCAATTAAAAATTACTGCATTTACTATTATAAGCTCAACTTTCGTAACCTGAAACACAGGATACATCTTAAAAAAATTGAAAGAACTTCCATTCAGCGTAAGTGAAACTTTCATTTAGGCCCACAGTTTATTTAAGGAGACTGCCTTTTGTTGCAATACCATGCCTAACTATACACATCATCGACTATAAATCCCTGGTAAGATTGATTTTTTCAGGAGCGAGAGTTTAGTTATAAGGAAGATTTGAGGTGAAAGAATGCAACGACTGGAAAAATTTGTGGATCCTCTACCGCTTTTAAACACACTTCAACCGAGTAACAAAACAAGGAATGGTGCACATTACGATATAACGATGGAAGAATTCCCGGCCAAATTACACCGTGACTTGCCGCGAACCACATTATGGGGATATAATAGGCAATTTCCTGGACCGCTGATTGAAGCATTCCGTGATGAACCGGTATCTGTAACATGGCATAATGAGCTGCCGAACAGACATATCCTGCCCGTTGATACTTCCATCCATGATTTGGATAAACTCCCTACCGTCCGTACAGTTGTCCATTTACACGGGATGGAAACAAAGCCAGAAAGCGATGGGCATCCTGATGCTTGGTATACAAGAAATTTCCAAGTTACAGGGCCAACATTTACACAACGGACGTTTCATTATCCAAACCATCAGCGCAGCAGCTTACTTTGGTATCACGATCATGCAATGGGACTGACAAGGCTCAATGTATATGCCGGGCTTGCCGGAATGTACATTTTACGGGATAAACATGAAGCATCCCTAAACCTCCCAAGTGGTGACTACGAAATTCCATTAATGATTGTCGATCGGAGCTTCCATCCAGACGGCTCCTTATCCTACCCAGCGCAACCAAATGACGCTGATCCCAATTTACCGAACCCTTCCATTGTGCCAGCATTTTTAGGAGATACAATTGTTGTAAACGGAAAAATTTGGCCATATTTGGAAGTAGAACCTCGGAAATACCGTTTCCGTATTTTAAATGCCTCTAATACGAGAGGTTACCGGCTGTCGCTTGATAATGGAGAGGTTTTACATCAAATCGGCTCAGATGGCGAGCTGCTTAGAAAACGCGTCGAAATGGAAGAAATCGGGCTGCAGCCTGCCGAGCGTATCGATGTCATCATCGATTTTTCGGAATTAGAAGGCCAAACGATTATACTAAAAAATAATCTTGGACCAGGTGCTGATCCAGCTGACGGAATGGGAGAAATTATGCAATTCCGGGTTACAGAAAAGCTAAAAAGTAAAGATACGAGTAATTTACCTGTTAACCTTTCCTATGTCCCTTCCTTAAAACAAGATGAAATTAAGACGGTCCGTTATTTAAAACTAGTTGGTTCCACTGATGAATATGATCGTCCTTTACTGCTTTTAAATAATCTGAAATGGCATGATCCAGTTACGGAAAATCCACAGTTAGATTCGACAGAGATTTGGGCATTCATAAACACAACCAACTTCTCCCATCCAATCCATATTCATCTTATTCAATTTCAAGTGCTGGATCATCAGACCTTTGATCTTGAACGATTCAATGAAGATGGGACCCTTTTGTTTACAGGGGCACCACAAGCTCCTCTTGCGAATAATCGCAGTTGGAAAGATACAATTGAAGTACCCGCTGGAACGATGACCCGCGTGATTGCAAATTTCGGTCCCTATACTGGTGAATACGTCTGGCATTGCCACATCCTCGAACATGAAGATTATGACATGATGCGCCCGTATCGCGTAATTACAGATGAAAGAAAGGACAAAAAATAATGAAACCGGCTGGAAAAACTAACACATTCCAGCTGATTTTCATGCTTTCCATATTGATTTTGATTGATAAGAGTCAGAACGGACATAAGCGCTAGAATCTCTCACAACATCTTGTTTAAAATTTTCCTTTACAACGAAAAAATGGGACAGAGCCTCTGTCCCATTTGGATTAGATTGTGCGAATTCGGATTACATCCTCGATTGTATTAATTTCGGCTTCCATTCCTGGAATGACGTCCCCGTTCACTTTCTCGTCAATATCAATCATCGTATATGCCAAGTCACCACGGCTTTTGTTAATCATTGCCGCAATATTTAGGCCCCTTTTAGAAATAATCGCACTAATTTGGCCGAGCATATTCGGTACATTATGATGGAAAACCGTAACCCGGCGCTTTCCTGTATAAGGAAGAAACGCATTCGGGAAGTTCACCGCGTTTTTAATATTACCTGTCTCTAGGAAATCTCTCACCTGGCGAGTTGCCATTCGTGCACAATTTTCCTCTGATTCAATCGTTGACGCACCAAGATGGGGTAATGTTATCGCATTTTCCATATGAAGTAAGCGATCATTAGGGAAATCAGTAATGTATTTACCGACACGGCTCTTCTCCAGAGCCACTTCAAGCGCATCTTCATCGACAAGCCCGCCACGCGAGAAGTTCAGAATATGGACGCCTGGCTTCATCTGTTCAAAAGCTTCCCTATTTAGCATACCTGCTGTCTCATTTGTAAGGGGAACATGAATTGTGATAAAATCCGCCTGTTCAAATACATCTCCAAGAGACATCGCACGCTTAATATTCCGGGATAGTTCCCAAGCCGTATCAACAGAAATATACGGGTCAAACCCAATAACATCCATATCAAGATTCAGTGCATCATTAGCAACCATCGCTCCAATTGCACCAAGTCCAATGACGCCTAGCTTCTTCCCTTTCGCCTCACGTCCGACAAATTGCTTTTTCCCTTGTTCAACGAGCTGCGGTACTTCTTCCCCTTTGCCTTTTAAATCTTTCACCCAATCGACTCCGTTAAACAGGTTACGAGAGGATGCCATAATAGAAGTAAGCACGAGTTCTTTTACGGCATTCGCATTTGCCCCAGGAGTATTGAATACAACAATACCCTGATTGGAACAAGCATCAACGGGAATATTATTCACACCCGCGCCAGCACGTGCGATAGCTTTTAAATTTCCACCGAATGCCATGTCGTGCATCGGATAACTCCGGACAACAATTGCATCCGGATCATTTGCTTCATTATCAATTGTGTAATCTTCATCATTAAATATTGCGAGACCTACCTCAGCAATATGATTCAACGTTTTAATTCTTTTTGTTTTGTCTAAAGTTATTGTTGTCATCTCTCTACTCTTTCTCCTTTTTACTCTTACTTTTCTTTCTAATCTCCACAACGCAGCCTAGAAACATAAAAAGAGACTGGAAAAAAACTCCAATCTCAGAAAGATCTAGAAAACAACAAATAAACCTTTGTTGTTCTTCTGTCCTTTTGCCTGAGATTTTGAACCCTTCGGCGATGCATATGCATTCTCTCCAGAAGCCGCTCCCGTTATAGTGTCACCCATAACATTCGTCGCTTTTGAATATTCTATTCATTCAAGTCGCCTCCTTAAACATAAAAAGGCAAGGAGTTAAAAATCCCTTACCTCTGCCCAGGCGATCGACATGATTTCATTATGTGCTCCCCCGCGGTGGTCTCCGCGTTTCGCCAGTTACACATAACGTTTCAATTGTTGATGTTATCTTATCAGAATTAAATTATTTTTTCAATGGATAAAACAGGTTTTTTAAAAGTTTTTTAATAATGGTCTTTCCAATTATAGACCGTCTCTTATATAATGTATTCACATTATTGTAGTTGTTTCGAAAGGGTGGACTTTTTGAATATTATTATCGAACCAGATTCGTTTAAAGGAAGCTTATCAGCAATGGAAGCAGCTAAAGCGATAGTCTAATGGGACTCCTTTTATGGATGGAAGAAGAAATTATGCGTTGTAAGGAGAATGTGATAAAAAAGAGAAAGAAACGCGCTTCATTATTACGTTTCTTTCTCTTTTTTACGTGCCGCAAAATGTTTGATAAGATGTCCCGGTGTCATAATTTCTTTTCGCAAATTCCTTCTGTTCATCTGTATGGGCAAAGGGATTTTTCAATAGATGAATTAACTCTTCTGCTGGCGTATAATCTTCCTTTTGAACTGCCGCTTCGATGGCGTCCTCTACCCACTTATTTCTCGGAATCAATGCCGGATTATGCTCATACATAAGCTTGTTGCTTGCTTCCTGCGTCTCGCTTTGTATTTTGATCCTTTCCTGCCATTTGATTTTCCATTTTTTAAATTCATCCATACGTCCAAGCGGAAAGTCTTCTTCTTTGCCATACGTTAACGCTAGGAACGTATTCGTATAATCGGCATGATAATGTTGCATCAACGTGAGCAGTTCTTCAATGAGGGCTTCGTCCCCTTCTCGTTCACCGAATATCCCGAGTTTCTGTCGCATCCCTTTCAGCCAATATTTCTTATATAAGGGACCAAATTCTGAAATAGCTTCTTGTGCATATTTCAAGGCTTCTTCCTTGCTCCTTCCGAGTAAAGGAAGCAGTGTCTCCGCAAAGCGCGCCAGATTCCATGCGGCAATGCTCGGCTGATTCCGGTAGGCATAACGCCCATTCACATCAATCGAACTGAATACAATATCCTGATGATACGCATCCATGAAAGCACATGGACCATAATCAATTGTTTCACCGCTGATCGTCATATTATCGGTATTCATCACGCCATGAATAAACCCGACGAGCTGCCATTTCGCGACTAATTGCGCCTGCCGATCCAACACGTTTCTCAAAAAAGCGAGGTACGGATTTTCCGCATGTTTTACTTCTGGATCATGCCGCTCAATTGTATAATCAGTAAGTTGCACAAGTTCATCTATTTCACAGAAGTGGGCTGCAAATTGAAATGTACCTACCCGAATATGACTGGAAGCCACCCTCGTCAAAATCGCACCCGGGAGTATCGTCTCCCGGCGAATCCCTTCCCCTGTCGTCACTACAGCAAGGCCCCTTGTAGTAGGGATATTTAAGCCATGCATCGCTTCACTAACCATGTACTCCCTAATCATTGGCCCAAGTGCAGCCCGGCCATCACCACCACGGGAATAGGCTGTCCTCCCTGCACCCTTCAGCTGGATATCGAAGCGTTTGGAGTCAGGTGTCACTTGTTCCCCAAGCAGTACCGCACGTCCATCACCGAGCATCGTGAAATGACCGAATTGGTGACCGGCATAACTTTGAGCTAGCGGTATCGCATTTGGCGGGAGAGCATTTCCCCCATAAATAGCGATTGCTTCATCACTTTGCATTTCTTCATTATTGAGACCAAGTGCTTTTCCAAGTTCCTCATTATAAAAAACAAGTTGAGGATTCGCCACCGGGTTCGGCCTCAATTTTTGATAAAAAGTTTCAGGGAGTTCCGCGTACGTGTTCTCCAAGTTGAAATTAAATAAATTCGTCATAAGCTCTCCTTTTATAGCTTGTCATTACCCTTTAGTATACTTGGTAAGGACTAGATTATTCCAATGTGAAAACTTGACTCAATAATTAAATCCCCTTCTCTTGAAAAATCGCTCCTACTCCTGTATAGTAAAAAGTAATTGCATAAGTTGAATGTTTTCTAGGGTTCCGCAACTTTGTTGGTCTGAGACCGAGAGAAAACTCGCAGCTTTGCTGTGCCACGGAAGGATAAAAGCCTGGGAGATACTGTATTTTCACAGTTTCTCCCAGGCTTTTTTGTTTTTCGGAAATTCTTATTTTGGAGGTGCAATACAATTGAATAAAGAATGGATGAAAGTGATTATTGCTGCTTTCTTTGAAGTTTTTTGGGTGATTGGTTTAAAACACGCACAAGATTTTTGGACTTGGGCTGGAACGGTTGTCGCCATCTATATCAGCTTCTATTTAATGATTATGGCTGGAAGGAAACTCCCGGTTGGTACGGTCTATGCGGTTTTTGTCGGTTTAGGAACAGCGGGAACCGTTTTTTCTGAGATAGTATTCTTTGGAGAACCATTCGGGTTAGAGAAAGTAATATTAATTCTTATTTTATTAGCAGGTGTCGTTGGTTTGAAATTAGTGACACCGGATAACGTTAGGGAAGGCGGTGAATCCTAATGGCATGGACTTCGTTAATTTTGGCAGGTATATTTGAAATGTTCGGTGTTGCTATGATCAATAAATTGCATATCGACCGAAACTTTAAAGCATTAGGTTTGTTGATTCTTGGATTTGGGGCTAGTTTTATTTTTCTTGCATATGCCATGAGGACGCTTCCGATGGGAACAGCTTATGCAGTTTGGACAGGGATCGGCGCTTCCGGGGGAGCAATTTTAGGTATGTTAATTTACGGAGAATCCAAGGACTGGAGAAGGATTGTTTTTATTAGTATGGTACTAGGTGGTGCAGTTGGTTTGAAGCTGATTTCATAAAACTTCATAAATCATAACTCAACATTTGCCGTCTGAAACAGTTATGTATTCCTTGGCTATCTAAAGGTCCGCAGTCCCGACACCTCTCGCTTTCCGCAGAGGGCTGTGAGCCTCGACGCATAGGATGTGCTCATGCAGACGTTGCCACATACAAGAGCGTTCTTAGACCGCCTCGGGCTGAGCACTAAAGGGGCTCACCTTACTCTAATGGGAAAACTACTGAGGTTTATTTTCCCATTCGCATGCTCACCTTACTTTAATGGGAAAATTACTGAGGTTTATTCTCCCATCAATCTGTTCAGCTTACTTTAATGGGAAAACAACTGGGTTTTTTCTCCCATCAGCATGTTCAGCTTACTTTAATTGGAAAACAACCTGGGGTTATTCTCCCATCAGCATATTCAGCTTACTTTAACGGGAAAACAACTGGGTTTTATTTTCCCATATGCATGATTAGCTTACTTAACTGGGAAAGTATCCGTCCACCGGGCAACTGAACGGTAATCAGGACACCAAAATAATGACAGCAAGATACTTACGTTGAATGAAAGCATTCATTCATTTTGAGAAGACTTTTTTAATTAATAACGGTTAGGGGCGCTTAATTAGGATGATTTGCTTTAATATTTTCAGGGTGCAAAAGTTGAGTCATAAAAAAAGCTGAAATGGCTAGGACATAACTATTCTAAAATGAGTTAAATCCACACAAAGGCGCAAGCGCCCGTGTTGTTATGTCCCAGCCACTTTCCTCATCTGCTTGATGATCGATACAATAGCAAGTCCAACAAAGGTTCCGATACATAAGAATATAATCGGCAAGAAAACAGGACCAATTAACGCACCGAATATTCTCAAGGTGGAGGAGTAGATTAATCCAATTGTTCCGAAGTATGCGCTGAAAACAAATGGGAGAAAAGAGTAAGGAGACCTCGCTCCTCCTGCATCCCGATAAGCATCCCAAATGGCAAACATATATACACATGGATAGAACATAAGCCAAAGATAATTCGTCTCCGCAATGGCCGTTTGCATCTCTCCTCGGAAACTATAAATGATCACCTGATTCAAATTTGATTTCACATTAATCATGAATTCAGCTGTAATGAAGATAAGACCTTTCACGATTTTCCCATTCAACAATTGTCCAAAACCCGGCAGAGCAATACTCCAAAATATTTTTTCAAGCGGTGATTGCTTCATCCTTTCACATCCTACAGATTAAACGTTTGATAGCATATTAATTATGTTTGTTTTTGCTTTTCGCAAGCTTCTCTTTATCCACTGTACCTGGAGGTTGCTCCAACCATCCGTTTTCAATCATAATCTCTGCTCCATCTTTCGCATATTGTGCTACTTCAAGGGATAAACGTTCATAATTCACGATAAGATCATGCCGCTGACTTGCTCCAGCAGCCGTTGCATAATTTCCAATTCCTAACGCACACAACTCTGCGAACAAGAACATCCCTAGCTTTTCCGAGAAAGGGGGAATCGTTGAATCCGTTATGGAAACATCTGATGAAAGAGGTGCTAGCAAATCATTGTCGGAAAGTATCTTAGCAAAGATTCCAATATGTTTTTTCGTAATATCTCTCCCTCTTAGCATCCAGTTCTGCACCTTCTCAACGGCAGAGACTTGCGCAAAGCTTATTGCAAGCTTCCCTCCAATCATATTCGTCCGTACGTTCATATGAAGATAAGATATTTCCACTGCATTTAGTGGTCGCTTATTACTGAATGGATTCATTCCACTAAAATATTTCTTGCTGTCAATCATGTCTGCTTTTGTTGGATAAGGAATATATGGAGGCCGCACAAATAAACCTTTATCTACGGAAATATCCGTTGCCCTATCATACAACTCCAATACTCCCGTGATTCCTTCCTTAAAAATAGTTTTAATATCTTTCCTGGCACTCGTGGTGATAAAACCACTGTACGCAACTAATCCAACCCTAGTCAAATGCCCAATATATTCAAGCATAAGCCCGTCGGTATATAAGCGCGGTGCATTCAGATTGACATCTTCCTTACCAAAGCCAGCTGGCAGCGGGAGCTTCTCCATAATAAAAAGTTGGTCTAATTTATTCACATGTGTACTTATAAAATCATAAGTTTGTTGGACAAGTGATCGGATTTCCGAATCCTCAACGTCTTTTAAAAAATATTCTAATATACATTGATTCATACTGTCATTCATGTAGGATGTCCAAATTGCTGCGATTTCAGATGATGTTAGTTGTGTATTAGAGTTAGTCATAACATTACCTCCAGCGAATAATTACAAGCACCTTTATTCTTCACATATAATGTAAAATGATACATAAAAGAGCGCGCATTTTAATTAGCGCGCTCTTTAGCAAAGTAAGTATGACCGTTTACTCCTCTTCCTCTGGATCGTTTATATCTCTTCCATTCTTACTCAATTCAAACAATCCTGTGGCGGCAAGTCCACTAATTCCTCCAGCCCAGCTGCGGACAAGAAGATCTGCTCCAAGAAATGTTGCAGACGCTCCAAGCGCAACACCAATAAAAATGGATGCTAAAGGTAAATACCGCTTAGGCACTATTTTGGAAACTTTTAATGCCTGAACAATGCCTGTTGTAACAGGAGCGATTATTGTCCCCATCATAAGAATCTCTACCATGGCTAACCACCTCACCATCATTATATGAAAAGCAAAATAAAGATGTCTCTGCATTTGACATAGATGATAGTTAATTGCTCGCTGATATACTAAAAAGGTGTGTCTCCTAATCATAAGAGAATACACCTTTTATTAAACTTCTGTCATTCCTATCTTCCTAATCTTCCGGTCCATAAAACTTCCATAAAATGATCCCTTGTACAATCAAGCCACCTATAGCCATATACAACCAAATCGATAACATTGGGTTAGTCCACATTGATTATTATTCTCCCTTCCGAATCAGTATCCTACGATTAAATAAAGTGAAACTTCATTCAGTGAGGGTCTCCACTGAATGTTAGTCGAACAGGATCGGGATTTACGGACTGTATATCTCCTCCACTTTCACATGTTGGGCTTCCTTCATGTTTAGAGGTGGGGGTATTACAGACCGTCAATGCGTGATTACGCAGTCTGATCATCTGGGCGCTTTAATACATTAGCCAAAATGATCATTACAGCAATCCCCACACAAGTTGCCCACCCTCCAGCTGCGAGTGGACTGGATTCAATTCCTGTGAATACGATCATTAAATAAGATACAAGCCCAATAACCATAGACGCTTCCGCTGCACGTGGAGAGGCTTTTTTCCGGCTGAAAACAGCGTACATAATAGGACCAAGCGTGCCCGCAGAAACTCCGGAAATCCCAATCCACATCAAGTCGCCAAGAAATGGAGGCGGACTTAATACGAGAAAGCAGGCAAGTATTCCAATAACAATAACAGCCCAGCGACTAATACTCATAGCCGTCTTTTGCATCTGTTCATCGGTTACTTTAACAATTCCTCGTTTAACTAAAAATTTTCTATAAATGTCATTCGCAAATACAGTAGACATGACGACGAATAATCCGTCTGTCGTTGATAGGGCAGCAGCCAAAATCGTAACTACAACTAATGCTCCTAAAAACGCCGGCATGCTCCACTCTACATAAGCAAGTAAACCTAGGTCAGCATTTTGCAACTCTGGTACAGCAACACGACTATAGAAACCACCGAATAAAACAAGTAAGCAAAGCACCGTAGTAATAATATAAACAATAAACATTTTTCGTAAATCACTAGGTTTTTTAAGTGATAAGACTTTGTTGAATAGTTGTGGCTGAGATGCAAAAGCAAATTGAATGATAAATAAACCTAGCACTGCTGAAAAGGCATAGTAATTCGATTCTGGATTGAAAACCTTTAATAAATTCCCGTCTTGTTCTTTGAAGTTCTCGGTAATGTTAGAAAAAGCCGCATTAATATTTCCGTCACCGAATATAACAATACCAGAAATAAATACAATCACAGCAACTATAATCATTAACATCGCTTGGATGGCGTCCGTATAAACGTCGGCATAGGAACCCCCTACGAACACATACGCTATAACAATAACAGCAATAATAACTAGTCCGATGCCATAACTAGTCCCCACAATTTTCTCGAAAATTTGTGCACCTGCGGAGAATTGAGCAGCGATATAAAATAGATTAAATAACATGATAAGTCCGGAGCCAACTCTTAGAAAGTCACTGTTATAATAGTCTCCAAGCCAGTCGGGAAGGGATAAGGAACGTTGCTTTGTATTAACTTTTCTGACCATTTTTCCAACTGTAAGAAAGCCGATGGGAGTTGCTACAGATAACGATAAATAAAGCCATAAATTACTGAATCCCCAGGCATGCGAATATCCTGGATACCCCATAAATGTCGCAGCACTCATTACCGTTGCAGCGAAGGATAAGCCTAAGACAACAGGCCCTAAATTTGCTCCACTTATGGCAAAGTCATCAATTGTTTTCGTCCTTTTCGTCGCAACGACGATAACTATAGCCATAACTAAAATAAAAATAATCAATTGAATCCAGAACCATGTTGATAACATCGTTTCACTCCTACTGACCATAATATTTCCGAAATAATTTTTAATTGACTTTAATAGGCAATAATACAATTCCTGGAGCATTAAGTGTTTGTACTATCAACATATCAAAAGGGGGAAGGTTTTATGAATGATTTTTTATCTAAGGAAATCCACAGTCTGGCAAAACAAATAAAGAAGGGTGAAATCTCTCTAGTACAACTCGTTAAAAGCACAATTGACCGAATTAAAAAAACAGACCCCACATTAAATGCTTATATTACAGTGAATGAGGACAAGGCTCTTAAAGATGCAAATGAGATGGAAAAAGAAATCAAGCAAGGCAACTATAAAGGACCTCTGCATGGCATACCAATTGGGATTAAAGATAATATCTTTACAAAAGGGATTAAAACAACGATGGGTTCCGAAATATATAGGAATTTCTCACCAAAAGAAAATGCTTTCGTAATTAATAGATTAATCAAAGCAGGTGCCATTATAATCGGTAAAAATAATACACATCAATTTGCCTTTGGTCCGACTGGAGACCGTTCTCATGTTGGACCGGCACACAATCCTTATAATATAAAGAAAATGACAGGCGGATCCAGTGGGGGATCAGCTGCTGCCGTGTCAGCATATCTATGTTTCGGCGCCTTAGGAACCGATACAGGTGGTTCCGTCCGGGTTCCAGCATCTTTTTGCGGAATTGTAGGCATGAAACCGACATTTGGAAGTATTAGTAATCGGGGTGTCTATCCCCTTTCTTGGTCACTTGATCATGTTGGACCACTGACAAGATCTGTAATTGATAATGCTTTGCTATTAAATGAGATGGTTGCGTACGACCGAGAGGATCCCAAGTCTATTCGACGGAAAAAAGAAGATTACACTCGCCTATTAGGGAAAGATATGAAAGGAAAAATAATCGGTATCCCCACAGCTTATTATTACGAAGATATTGATGAAGAAATTCAATCTGCCATCAAAAACGTGATTCACACATTTGAAATGTTAGGAGCGGAAATAAGACAAATTAAACTTTCCATCAGTGAGAGAAGTTTAGAGGCACAACGGATAATTCTGCGAACGGAAGCCTACACTGTTCATGAGAATAACCTTAAGGAATATCCGGACCTTTGGGATGAGGAAGTCAAAGAAAGATTACAAACAGGCCTTCTAACAAAAGGCTTTGAATTCGCCCGTGCACTCCAAAATAGAGAATTAGCGAAAAAGGAATTCAACGAGGCACTAGACGATTGTGATATTTTACTCACGCCTACCATGTCTATTTTACCACCCGATATTGGAAGTAGAGATGTAACAATTACGAACAGGTATGGGAATCATATCCGCTCAACTATTACGAAACTCACGTCCCCGACTAATTTGAATGGGTTCCCTAGCTTAACTGTTCCATGCGGCTTTTCAAAAGACAGCCTTCCTATCGGAGTACAGCTTATAGGAAAAGAATTTGACGAAGCAACTTTGTATCAATTCGGCTTTGCGTTGGAGCAGGAAATCTCCCAAGAAATCAATAAAAAACGTCATTCTATTATGTTGTCTTTATAAACAGTCGTCCCCATTCCTGATCCAATTTTTAAGCCCTGAAGATACAAAAGCATGGATCCGATAAACTACTAACCGCCGTATTTTCCACACGTAATGTGTCATCTTTTCCATTCATGAAATTTAAAAACACAAAAAGCAGTGAGTATATCGCTTTGCTCACTGCTTTCATAATTACTTTTAACAAATAGATTCTTTTTTCATGTTAATACATTAGTTTATTTTAATTCTCGACGATCCAGGCTTAAGTCTTTTTGATTTTTATTTTCCTGTTGAATCACTTCATTGAAAAGATTATCATTTGGATTGTTCGGGCGATGAAGAAGTGGCGGCAATTGTTGTTGCGCTGCTAAGGATTGCAGGTCCCTAAATGTAACAGGCTTTGCTTCATCCACTAATTCATAGCCTAATTGACCACTAATTTCTATTGTACCAGTTTTCACATCGGTTATGGAAGATATCCCCTATTCTCTTAATTTAGATTCTAATTGGTCAACGGACATACGCAGCTTTTTTAAATTCCTACTTAAAACTTGTCCGTTTTGGATAACTAGTATTGCTTTACCCATTATCCACTTTTCTGCAAAATCAAATTTTACCGAAAGAAATTGGACAGTGATCAATAGAGCAATGAATAAACATAAAACCAAAATTGTTTTCCATAATCCATCCTCCCCCACCCCATGTCCAATCATAGAAGCCACTGTGAAGGAGCGCCAACATAAACGTAATAATTAAAAATATACTAAATAACTCCTGTGCAGCAACTAAATTCGCATTGAAAATGGAAGTAAATCCGCTGATAATATCCCCTTTATACACCCATGCAATGACAAATGTTCCGAGTAAGGTTAGTAACACAACACCTTTGCGGAAAATCATCGTCATAATAATCAAAAGCGTAAACAAGCCGTATAATAAATGAGAAATGGTCAATTCCAAATGCACACATCCTCTCATATAACATGCAATAGCCTATGCAAGAATATGAGGAAATGCTCCTGGAAACTTCCTTGTATTCATCACGTTCAATATGTGTATAGAATTGACATGTCTTCTAGGGAGAAGCAATGATTTAAACAGCATTATCGTTAGATGTTAAGCCATCTCTGCTTCTTGAATAATTAGAAACCTGCTTCTCCGCAATCAAATTGTCTAATATTTTTTTACTGTTTCCTAATGCCACCTGCATCACCGGGCCAAGTGCAAAGACCATAACTACAGTACCGACACCAATCGGTCCGCCTAATAAAAATCCAGCGACCGCAACACTGACTTCCATCATCGTACGTGCAACTCGTATACTTAATTTAAACTTTTTAACAATGAGCAGCATCAGACTATCTCGCGGACCTGCTCCTAAATTTGCTGAAATATAAATACCCGAACCACTACCTAATAATAAAATGCCGAGAATAAAACTGACCAGTTGCAGCGTAAAAGTATGTAGATCGGGAATCAGCCAATTAAAAAAATCGATAAATAAACCGACCGAAACCATATTTAAAAAGGTACCTAGTTTTGGAAATTCACGTAAACCAATAGAAGCAATCGTAATTACGATAATCCCTGCGATAATGGACCACATGCCAATCGATAACCCGAGATTTTGAAATAGACCAATATGCAACACATCCCAAGAGCCCACACCAAACCGCTGACCTTTGATGGTTAACGATACTCCGAGACCTAGCAGCATAATTCCGATAAAAAAGAAAACCCAGCGGTAAACAAAAGCTTTTTTCATCTACATCCTTCTTTCTATTAAGATACGGCAAAAATCTGCATTAATACTTATTCAACTAATCTATTATAGCTAATAAAGCTTTTTACGAGAAATTAGTTGCTTGGTAAGTGGTTAATTGAACCGTAAACATCCAGCTTTCCTATTTTGGGAAAATTACAATTTTATTTGTTTTTCTTAAATTATTAAGCTACAATCTTATTGAACTATGTGTAGTTATCAATTAAAGTGGTTAAAAAAGTTCCTGCCTAAAAATAAGTTACTTTACGAGGGGGAGTAAATTGAAAATAGCAAAAGTGTTAATTATACTTATAATGATCTATTTTGGGATCAGATTTATCTATCCAATAACGGATTCTCTTTTGTTTGTTGTAATATGGTATTCAGCAATAATATTTGGCTTAATAAATCTCGAGAGGTTATTTAGCAATACAACAACATACCTGATAGTAAGCTCAATTATATTTGGATTGTTTTTAGGTTCCGCTTTTTTTGTTATCGAGCATAGTTTCTTATTAAATAGCGAAAAAACAGTCGAAACTGTAAACGTCTTTATACCTCTTATAGCCTATATAAATTCTATAAAAAGATTTAAACATTTGATTTAATGATTATTGCAGTGAAGAAAGATGAATTAGACAGGTATGGTGGTACGGTTTGTGGGTACTGAGCCTGCAAGTGCATCATTTATAACCACTGGCAATGAAAAGTAAATAGCTATTGGAAGTTAGCTTCCAATAGCTATTATTTGTTCTAGTTTAACGCTTTTTCCACACATCTTCTTTGTCTTACTACGGAGGGAAACTCAAACCCGCTTAAAGCCCCCCTAATACCTCCCAATATAGCTCATCGTATCTATCCCATTCATTAAATCATAATGCCGCAGTTTTAACTCGAACAAGAAAAGAGGATCTTGATAGATTTCAGGTTGTTCACGCATCTCATTTAAAGAACCGTTCTTTTCTTCAATAGCTGCTTGTACTTCCTCTATTATACGATGGAGCTCTTCCTGTGGATTGAAGAAAAACTTGTTTACATCCCATCCGATGGATTCCTCAAAAAACTGTAATTGCTGGGTAAATGTTTTTGTCATTTCCTCCGCGACTTCACTGTAATCAGCATTCTCGATATAGTCCCTATACCTCCCGAGGAGCATCTCTTTATTTTTTGACAGGGGAGCTAACAGTTTTCCAGCTCCTTTTAATAACAACTGGGAAGGATTATTCCGCAACAAAATATTTACTTCTTCAAAGCGTAATAATCCCCTTGATATCCGCTCGATATCCCGCTTCCAGTCATCCAATATTTTAAAGTCACCTGACAATACAACTTTCTCTTGTTTAAATTGCTGGTTTATATTTTCACTCACTTCATCAAATAGCATCTGGCTTTCTTGAAACTCTCTTTCGCAAGTATCTAACCATTCCTCTGTCACAGATTTAAATTCGGCTAAGACTTCCTTTTCCATGTACTGTGCCATCCGGTTATTCATTTCTTCATTCAATACAAGATGAAGTTTGGAAAAGTCGCTGTCCTCTTTCACTAAATCGGAACAGTTCTTGAGTAACTCAGGTAGTTTAACTTGCGCTTTCTCCATTAATTTATTCTTTAAATCACGGAACGAACTTATCATGATGTTGGCCTTATCTTTCTCCACATCAAGTATCTCTTGATGGAAATCATGCAGTTCTGTTAAGACCTCCTCACTCCAATCAATTTCCCGCAAAATAACATTCTCGAGCTCTGCCTGCTGGTCTGAAATGTATGCTAATGCATCTTTAATAACTTCTCGAATCCTTGTTGGGCCTACCTCTTCTATTTTATATTCATCTAGCCTAGGTCCCATAAATTCTGTTAACCCTTCTAGTAAACCTTCTTTCTCCGCCCACACTTTAATAGAATCCAAAAGCTTTATTCCTTCTTCTTTGCCACTTTGATCCGGACTTGCATTTTTAAACGCTTGTTCTGCTTCCTGAATCAATGATGTATCCATCGCTGAAGGGAAAAGCTCATTCCAGGCTAGTATTGCGGCCGAAGAGATGAGACGATCGGAAGTCGAAGATACCGCTAACCAATTCGTTAAATGATCCTGCACTAAATTTGAAACATCATTTATTAAAAATCTACCACTAATTAAATAATAGTACCCTTCTTTAAATAGACTTGGTAGATTCCTCCAGTTGTAAGAGGCTTCCATGTTTTGGTACAAGAGAAGCTGGTTCACCTCTTCTAGCCAACGAAAATAATACTCGCTTTGCTTAAAGCTCCTCCATAATCCATCCGTCAAACGTTCAAAATGATATTTATCAATAGAGTATAATGTAACTAACACGTTATTGAAATAAGCAGGATCATGGTTAGATGTGACGCCAAGGTTGGCATACCCTTCTAATACCTCAAACCAGGACAGAGATTCCGTCCGGATTGCTTCATTAACTGCAAGTTCGATTGCACTATCCCAATCTTTGATACTCTCAAAATAACGCTTTGCTATTTCTGTTACATCAGCATAATCTGGATTCAATTGAACCGCTTTTTTAATGATATCAACGGACTTTTCCATTTGGTCTTGTTGGATATACAGCGAGAAAAGTTGCAGCATGACTTCTGTTTTTAATGTAACGGAATCCGTCTCCACTTCCTTATAAAACTTCTCTGCGTACTCCAATAAACCCATTTCCATGTGCGCATCTGCTATATTTTTCTGTCCCCATGGTATCAAGGATTTGTCTAAAGGATGCTGCCACTTATAAATCGCAGCTTCATAATCTTGATTCAAGAAATAAACTTCTCCTTGAGCAAAACGGATCGCAGACAGTTCAGGCTGTTCCTTCTTCATTTCTTCCATATACATCTCACCCAGTATCTTGATTGGGTGCTCTTTTTCTTTTTCATTTTCATCTATAATCGTTTGATAATAGGATTTCATAATTAATTTATTCTCCATCGTTACGATCATTCCTTTCTTCGGATACATAACTTATACTATTCATCCATTCACGTATCAATCACCAAAGTTTACTATAGGATGATAAAGGGCACAAATCTTATCCTCATTAAAGAATAATTACCCCCATCTGGTCCGCTTCTAACAGCGCAAAAATTATGACTAGAGCGCCATTCCTATCGCTCTAGAAATAGCGCTCCATAATTACGATAAAATAAAACCTCATTCAGTGGGAGTTTTTGCTCTTTTCCCACGGAGTGTTAATTGAATAAATTAGGTTGTTAGCGCTCCTTATCTACCCCCCTAAATTGTTTTAATTTATCTACCCATTTTCAGCATAAAAAAGAATAGCCAACGGTAAATATATGCCTTGGTCATCTATATCATTCTTTTAATATACAGCAGAAAAAACTTATCCTTCATCTTTAATATTTGTTCAATTAATTTATTATAGCAGATAAAGCTTTTTCAAGAAATTAGTTTCCTAGCGGTTTCTTTGGATTAGTGGAAACCCAGCCACCAACAGCACGCTTCTTAGGGTCACCTTAATAACTTACGGCTTGAGGTTCCATACCTGCACTGTTACGCTATTCCTGGAAAAACGTATCGTTCGGTGTTATTTTGACTGCTCTGCATTAAGGTTGAAACTTCGGTTTGAACAATAAAAAAGGATCAGTCCCCTCCCATGCTAACACTTTAGCACAGCAAGGAACTAATCCCATAACTTCAAAGCCTCGCTTGGATAAGACAAGTGCTCTGACCGCTCATCTTACTTCAAGTTTTCAAAAACATCAACTGCTGCTTGTGCAACTTGGATATCATGCTCAACAGCACTTCCACTTGCACCAACAGCCCCAATCACTTTATCATTTTCAACTAAGGGGATGCCTCCGCCAAAGAGAACTAACCGCCCATTATTTGTCGTGTTTAATCCATAGAGTTCAGCGTGCGGAACAGTCGCTTCAGCTAAATTGGATGTTGGCATTTTTAAAGCAACAGAAGTCCACGCTTTATTTTGTGCGATGTCAACGCTAGCCAACCAGGCATCATCCATACGATGTACTGCGATAAGATTTCCACCCTCATCCACAACAGAGATAACCATTTGTATTCCAAGTTCTGCTGCTTTTTTCTCGGCACCTTCGATAAGTTGCTTTGCTAACTCAAGATTCATTTTCGTCATGTACTACACTCCTCCCGCTCCTTATTGTAGGAATTTTATAAAAATCATTTCCATCCTTAGTATAAAAGTTACTTTCCCTTCCGTAAAATAGCTAATACTGATATTCCTCCATCTGTAAAACTGATATCATTCTTTTAAATTAGAAATAGGACTGTAAAAAATTATAAAAAAATCAGTGGATAAGAAAACACCCACCGATGTATTTTTTTATATGATAAAAAGAACAAAGTTGCCCTTCAAACGGAATATTCTTTAATTGCCGAGATATCTACATTTGGATTAACGAACGGACGGGGAATTTCATTTTCTAATATATGAATGGTATCAATAAACTTTTGCATCGTTTTTGTTAAATACGTATCCGCCTGTCTAATGAAGACAGTTGATATCTCACTATATTTTTTAGGTACTGGGTAACACCGAACATCCCCAGCTAATTTTAAATAACGAACAGTGGATTTGGGTACAAGACTGATCCCAAGCCCAGCTATCACACTTTCCAAAATCGTTTCCAATGTTCCAAATTCCATTACTTTAGCATTCACAATTCCGCTATCATGTAACCAATTCTCCAGCCGCGCTCGATAACTGCATCCCTTACTAAAAACAAGCATTGGCCTATTTTTCAAACTGCTATAACTAACTTTTTTGTTATCTGCTATTAAAACGAGTTCTTCCTTAAAAACTTCAATCTGCTCAATATCGGGGTGCCTCCCAAATCCTGTAACAAAGGCACCGTCTAATTTGCGATTCAAAATATCATTTATTAAATCATTGTTAACACCCGTTTTTAGTGTTAACTCCACATTGGGATAATTTTTATGAAAGTTGGATAAAATCATCGGTAGCTTCGTGACGGTCTCAACAGTCCCGATCTCGAGAGTACCTGAGGGATTGCTACATTCTTGAAATTCTTTCTTCATCTCTTCTATCATGTGTAAAATCTTCTCTGAATGGACTAAAAGCCTCTTTCCTTCCGAATTTAATGTCGTTCCTTTACTATGACGATCAAATAGTCGTGTTTTCAAACTTAATTCTAATGACTTAATTCGAGAAGTGATATGGGATTGTACATAATTAAGTTCATCTGCAGCTTTACTAATACTTCCATTACGAGCAACACTTTGAAAAATTAGCAAGTCTTTAATTTCCATTCTTTCCCTCCTTGTCTACTCTACCGCTCAGTATTTGTGATGGCATCTGTCATTATAAATCGTTATACATGATTTACTTCCATTTTATAGCACTTCTTAGTTTTAGACAAATTACAATTATCAGACATAGGAGATAAGAAAGAATGAAGAACCTGAGACAAGGAACTTATAAACTATATAATAAAGACAGATTAAGTTCTTATAAAAATAAGCTTCCTTATCACTCTATAAGCGTGATGTTTACTGTTTTTCTTCCCCAGTTGTATGCTTCTTCTTTTGTTGGGAGATGTACATCTATTTTATTTCCTTTGATGGCTCCACCTGTATCACCTGCCACAGCATATCCATAGCCTTCTACATAGACTTGTGTACCTAGCGGAATAACATTAGGATCTACAGCAATAACTTTTGCATAAGGGTCGTTATTCAGATTAATTCCAGTTGCAGTAACACCAGAACAGCCGGAACAGCCTGCAGTATAGGCGGTTGCTTCAACAGCAAATGTTTCTCCTCTAACTTCCCCGGTTGTTGTTTCCTCAACCTTGTTGGCCGATTCAACTTGCTCTTCTACAGCCTCTTGACTCTCTTCCGCTGAATCCTGACTCTCTTCCACTGCCTCTTGATGCTCTTCATTTGCGTCAGTACCTGTCTCAACTTCCGGTTCATCTGCTGTTTGCTCCGACTCTTCACTTACTGTTGGTTCAACTCCCACACCATTCACATTTAAACGCTGTCCCGTTATAATTAGGTCGGAGGGTAGATTATTCCATTCCCTCAGTTTATCGACCGTTACATCTTCACTATAGGAATTACTAATATGTGTCAGAGTATCTCCCTCTTGCACAATATAAAACTCCGCCTCCGTCTCTACTCCGAGTTTCAATACTTGTTTCGGATGAATTAATGACGATTTGAGTCCATTTATTTCCATCAATATTTCAACAGTTGTATTATTTTCATTCGCTATTTTCCAAAGACTGTCTCCCTTTTGTACCTCATAATCAGCTGCTGACACTGAAGTCGCAGCAATCCCTATAATAACCAGCCCTATCAATACGGATACTAACTTTTTCATTAGTAGTCCCCCTTTTGTTATTGCGTATTGTCAAAAGTTTCTTAGTAAAAACCTGTGTTTTCATTGTTTTTATGCGTTTTAACACAAAAAAACTTGCCACCCCCTTAAAAATAGGTTATTTATGAGGTAACCACACACTCAA
>NZ_WOWT01000082.1:0-801 GCF_009746545.1 Oceanobacillus sp. AG | reverse complement strand
CACCCGAAGTCGGTGAGGTAACCTTTTGGAGCCAGCCGCCGAAGGTGGGACCAATGATTGGGGTGAAGTCGTAACAAGGTAGCCGTATCGGAAGGTGCGGCTGGATCACCTCCTTTCTAAGGATATATAGAAGGCGTAAGTGGCCGTTTAGCAACGTACAAACTGTGCCTCCCGGGATGGGAGGTAGTTCGATGTTGCCCCATACGTGAGCGAACTTAATCGAACTTCCACTCTTTTCTTTGAGATAAAGGAAACACAGCGACCAACGGGAGCTGATGTTGACTTATCGATTGGAAAAGTGTGAAGTTTGCTAGTTGCTGGCCACTGGAGCTAGACTATTTCGGAACATACTGGGTTGTTTGGTTCAGTTTTGAGAGAGTAAATCTCTCTATTTGTACCTTGAAAACTAAATAAGAGTAACAACGACATCATATTAAAAGGCTGAAGCGACCGTTTAGAAACGGACGCGTAAGCAAGGGTCTGGAAAACGCTTGGTTTTTAGCGTTTGGAAGACAATTGCTTACGACGGGAGTTTCTGGGAGCTGAAGCTAGATTAATAAATGCAAAAAAGCGGTCTTTTATGACCATCAAGGCAAAACAAAGCTATATTATTTACTGTAACTTAGTTAAGTGAATAAGGGCGCACGGTGGATGCCTTGGCACTAGGAGCCGAAGAAGGACGGGACTAACACCGATATGCTCCGGGTAGTTGTAAGTAAACGTTAATCCGGAGATTTCCGAATGGGGCAACCCACTGTCCGTAATGGGACAGTACGTATACCTGAATACATAGGGTGTACG
>NZ_WOWT01000081.1:0-827 GCF_009746545.1 Oceanobacillus sp. AG | reverse complement strand
CACCCGAAGTCGGTGAGGTAACCTTTTGGAGCCAGCCGCCGAAGGTGGGACCAATGATTGGGGTGAAGTCGTAACAAGGTAGCCGTATCGGAAGGTGCGGCTGGATCACCTCCTTTCTAAGGATATAATAGAAAGCATAGGCGACCGTTTAACGATCGCTAAAGCTAAACTATTTCGGAACATACTGGGTTGTTTGGTTCAGTTTTGAGAGAGCAATTTCTCTTTATTTTATATAAATATGAAAAAAAGATGGGCCTGTAGCTCAGCTGGTTAGAGCGCACGCCTGATAAGCGTGAGGTCGGTGGTTCGAGTCCACTCAGGCCCACCATCTTATTTTCAAAGGGGCCTTAGCTCAGCTGGGAGAGCGCCTGCCTTGCACGCAGGAGGTCAGCGGTTCGATCCCGCTAGGCTCCATTTTTGTACCTTGAAAACTAAATAGGAGTAACAACGACATCATATTAAAAGGCTGAAGCGACCGTTTAGAAACGGAGGCGTAGCAAGCGTCTGAAAAACGCTTGGTTTTTAGCGTTTGGAAGACAATTGCTTACGACGGGAGTTTCTGGGAGCTGAAGCTAGATTAATAAATGCAAAAAAAGTGGTCTTTAACAGACCATCAAGGCAAAACAAAGCTATATTATTTACTGTAACTTAGTTAAGTGAATAAGGGCGCACGGTGGATGCCTTGGCACTAGGAGCCGATGAAGGACGGGACTAACACCGATATGCTCCGGGTAGTTGTAAGTAAACGTTAATCCGGAGATTTCCGAATGGGGCAACCCACTGTCCGTAATGGGACAGTACGTATACCTGAATACATAGGGTGTACG
>NZ_WOWT01000080.1:0-894 GCF_009746545.1 Oceanobacillus sp. AG | reverse complement strand
AGCATTCCTGTAATGAAGAAATTTGAGGTTTGAACAAAAAAGAGCCTCTCTGGTATAGTACTGGGTGTCAATGCGCATTGACCCCTAAATTAAAACATACCAAGGAGAGGACTCACCATGAATTATAATCAAAATCGCAAATTAACACAAATCACACCATCTACATTAGTTGTAGGAATTGACATTGCCAAAGATAAACACGTTGCACGTGCGCAAGATGACCGTGGTTTCGAATTTGGAAAAAGACTGATCTTTGACAATCGGATAGACGGCTTTGAACAGCTCTTAAAATGGATTTCCAGAATACAGGAAGAACACGATAAAAGCGAACTGATTATTGGAGCAGAACCAACTGGACACTATTGGCTAAGCCTAGCTTATTATTTAAGGGCCCAAGGTATTAACTTTGTGCTGGTAAACCCCATGCACGTTAAAAAGGCCAAAGAACTCGATGATAACTCACCAACGAAAAATGATACGAAAGATGCGCGTGTCATCGCACAGCTGGTAAAGGACGGACGATACTCTGTACCCAATCTTCTCGACGGCATATACGCCGAATTACGGGAAGGGATCAAATTACGAGATCAACTCGTCAAACACCTGATTACGATCGATAACCGCATTCAGAATCATATCCAGCGCTATTTTCCGGAATTTAATGATGTGTTTAAGGACTGGGAAGGCAAAACAGCTCTATTCACTTTGCGTGAATTTCCATTTCCTTCTGATATCAGACAGATGACTGCGGAAGAAGTGTTGGCACAATGGAAAACAGTGATCAAACGAGGCGTTGGAATCAAGCGTGCAACCAATTTGGTGGAAAAGGCTAAGAAGAGTGTTGGCATTGAAATCGGTCTGCGGTTTGCGAGAAAAGAAATGCACAGCCTATTA
>NZ_WOWT01000079.1:0-1082 GCF_009746545.1 Oceanobacillus sp. AG | reverse complement strand
AAATCACGATGACTCACTCTCATTCTAACACGAAAAAACGAAGCTATACACATTTAACTGAAATTGAAAGAGGACAAATAGCTGCATACAGGGAGCAAGGTTTGTCTTTAAGAGAAATTGGAGAGAAAATTGGACGCGATCACAGTACAGTATCTCGAGAACTAAAGCGGGGCACAGTCGAACAAATCGATACCAATCGTAAACCCTACAAGAAATACTTTCCTGACGTTGGCGCACGTGTTTATGAGGAGAACAGAAGAAACTGTGGTGCTCCGACTATCTTGATGGCTTCATGGGAATTCATATTATTCGCTGAGGAGAAAATATTGAAAGACAACTGGTCACCCGACGTTGTTGTGGGCTATGCAAAAAAACAAAATACATTCGATTCTGTTCCTTGCACGAAAACCCTATATAACTGGATTGATAACGGCGATCTAAAAGTGAAGAATATGGACCTAGTTTTGAAGCTACGCCGCAAAACAAAGTCTTCAAAGTCAAAAGGTAATAAGAAAGTCCTTGGAACGAGCATTGAAGAAAGACCAGAATCAATTGACACACGTGAAGAGTTCGGGCATTGGGAAATTGATACTGTTCTTGGCCACAAATCTAAAGACCAGGCACTTCTAACTCTTGTGGAAAGAAAGACTCGTATGGCCATTGTCCAACGCATACCGGGTAAGAACGCACCAGAAGTAAGGGATGCTTTAGAAGGTATATTTCAGGAATACCCAAACGTTCAAAAGACATTTAAAAGCATCACAGCTGATAACGGATCCGAATTTAGTGAACTTAGCGCACAAGGAAAAGAAATGGGAATAGATGTTTATTTTGCGCATCCATATGCATCTTGGGAGAGAGGGACGAATGAACGTCATAATGGGCTACTCAGACGTTTTATAAAGAAAGGGCAACCGATTCACGCATACTCGGACCAGCACATTGCAGAAGTTGCCAACTGGATGAACACATTCCCCCGGAAAATATTAAACTACGAGACCCCGGAGGAAAATTTTGCGCAATTTGTTGATTGTGTGGCCTAGGCCACACAATCAACAAATTGACATAAAAACCTTATATAG
>NZ_WOWT01000078.1:0-1282 GCF_009746545.1 Oceanobacillus sp. AG | reverse complement strand
TTTAAAGAATGTCCCCCCAAGTTAAAGAAGTTATCGGTAACCCCTATCCGTTCAACTTCTAATACTTCTTGCCATATCTCTACTAATTTCTTTTCCAATTCTGTCGTCGGTGCCACATATTCCTTGAATTGGTCAGCCCCAGTAGGTTTTGATAGTGCTTGACGATCTATTTTACCGTTTGAAGTCAAAGGAATTATATCCAATTCTTCAATAAATGATGGGACCATATAAGCGGGCAGCTTTTGACTTAAATAATCCCTAAGTTCTGTACTTGCATCTGAGTTCCTGAAAACCACATACGCGCATAAATATGTTTCATTTTCGCTATCTTTCCAATCCATTACAGTCGCATCTTTCACGTCCGGATGTTCTAAAAGGGTATTTTCAATCTCTCCTAACTCAATCCGATATCCTCGAATCTTAACCTGGTGGTCAATCCGGCCAAGAAACTCAATGTTTCCATCTGGCAGATAACGGGCTAAATCGCCTGTTCGATACATTTTTTCTCCAGGAGAAAATGGATTTGGTAAAAACTTTTCCTTCGTTAATTCAGGGCGGTTAAGATATCCGCGTGCGACCCCTTCTCCCCCGATAAATAATTCACCAAACACCCCTACGGGCTGTAGCTGCAAATGTTTATTTAGAATGTAAATACTTTTATTTCCCACCGGTTTTCCAATTGGAACTGTATTGTATTGATTATATTTAATTGGTTTCCACATCGTGGCACCAATCGTTGCTTCCGTTGGACCGTATG
The DNA here is from genome assembly GCF_009746545.1 of Oceanobacillus sp. AG. NCBI lineage: Bacteria > Bacillati > Bacillota > Bacilli > Caryophanales > Bacillaceae > Oceanobacillus > Oceanobacillus sp. AG. The sequence goes on along the minus strand of NZ_WOWT01000078.1, from coordinate 525 downwards.
CATTTACATATTTTTCTCCCCATAACTCAACCAATTCCTTAGTACTTGCAGAGCCGGCAGAGACAAGAAAACGAATAGACTTTAAACTCTTGCCGTTCAAATGCCTTAAATAGGTTGGAGGAAGAGTTAAAATAGTGATTTGATTCTGGTTTATATAGTTCTCAAAGGAATGATAATTATAAATTACTTCCTCCGGAATAATATATAAGGTCGCCCCATTTAAAAGACATTTTGTTATTTCTTCAATAGATGCATCAAATGCGATACTAGCAAATTGTCCCATTCGATCTTTTTCTTTAATTTCCAGATATTCTTTAAAATGATAAACAAGGTTTGCCAATCCCTCATGTTCAACCATTACACCCTTAGGTTTTCCAGTTGTACCTGAAGTATAAATTACATAAGCCAAATTCCGTGATTGGTTCACAGGCGTCAAATTGGATTCATCTATTCCTTCAAAATCTATCTTTCTTACATCCAGACAATCGCTTTCCCACTGTTTTTCTTCCCACAGCTGTTCAATCA
>NZ_WOWT01000077.1:0-1326 GCF_009746545.1 Oceanobacillus sp. AG | reverse complement strand
AACCCTGTTTGAATATTCCGCACTCTGAGTGAACACTATGCCCACCAATACATTCTATAAAATGGCGTTTGAGTAATTCTAAGAAAACAGGAGCATTTTGAAGATAATCAAAGTATATAGAGGGAGGTTTGTTATGACTGAAGACTTTTATTGTGATGAGGTATTAAGTGATAAAATCCAAGTAAGAAAGGTGTTGGAGACAGATAACGTATTAGCCTATTATCATACCAAACCATTTTGGCCAGTCCATGTTGTTGCAATACCAAAGAAACATATCCCTTCTTTAATTACATTGGAAGAAAGTGATAACGAGTTATTATTAGAATTACTGAGAGTAATTAAAAAGGTTGCTACTATGGTTACTGAGGAAAATGGTGCCTGTAGAGTAATTACAAACTTAGGAGATTATCAGGATTCTAAACATCTCCATTGGCATATCGTTTCTGGAGAACCACTGAAACAGCTATTTAACGAAAGGTTGCAATAGTTAAAATAAGGCGATCATTAAATTCGATTGCCTTTTTCCAAAGGAGTCTCGACTTATTTTGAATTAATCTTTGAAAGAGAGATATAGGTTTAATTGATATTAAAACAAACGTTGTTGTGCAAATCTATAATAAAAGCTGTTGTATTTTCTTAGATGGAACCTTGTTACAGAGATGCGACGGTAAATGTTTTATTGGAGAACAATACCAACGACTAAATAAATGATTAAATCATATACCAGAAGATTAATACACCACAAGGAGGAATCGGTATGGGAGACCAATTTTTTGTTGGATGGGGAACTCTTACCCTTATTAACGCTGGATTGGCACAAGGGAAAAACAGATCGGGGCTTAATTGGTTTTTTATTTCTTTGTTTCTTGGACCGGTAGCAACACTTATATTAGTGACCTTAGAAAAGCTGCCAGAAGAGGAAGATCATAATTTTGTCGATGAAGGTTGAATATTTCTGCAACCAGGCGCTTTTCTCAATCGACTTAAACTTACATTTTTTATGAATTAAAACAATTCAACCCCTCCCCACTTCATTTTACTTCACAGCTTTATTTCTGTCATTTTAAATATAAAAATGCGTGGGGCTTACACTTTTTCAGTGTAAGCCCCACGCTCCCAGCCTCTTTTATTTCTAATAAATTTTCACGCCAATATTTCCCCTAAATTGCAATATTAAATGCAACACTTTATGTGAAACCCTATATAAGGTTTTTATGTCAATTTGTTGATTGTGTGGCCTAGGCCACACAATCAACAAATTGCGCAAAATTTTCCTCCGGGGTCTCGTAGTTTAATATTTTCCGGGGGAATGTGTTCATCCAGTTG
>NZ_WOWT01000076.1:0-1362 GCF_009746545.1 Oceanobacillus sp. AG | reverse complement strand
CACTTCGAGTGAGTAAGATCCCTCAGAGACGATGAGGTTGATAGGTTCGAGGTAGAAGCATGGTGACATGTGGAGCTGACGAATACTAATCGATCGAGGACTTAACTAACTTCTATTTTGATGTCGTCATCTACTCTTATTTAGTTTTCAGGGTATAAGTTTAAAAAAAGACTTGCATTTTCCGAAGGAAATGCATATAATATAACTTGTCCTTAAAAATTACATACTTTAATGTCTGGTAATGAAGGCGGAGAGGTCACACCTGTTCCCATACCGAACACAGCAGTTAAGCTTTCCAGCGCCGATGGTAGTTGAGACTTTGTCTCTGCGAGAGTAGGACGTTGCCAGGCATATTAGACGGAGGATTAGCTCAGTTGGGAGAGCACCTGCCTTACAAGCAGGGGGTCGCAGGTTCAAGTCCTGCATCCTCCACCATCCAGCCGGCCTAGCTCAATTGGTAGAGCAACTGACTTGTAATCAGTAGGTTGGGGGTTCAAGTCCTCTGGCCGGCACCATTTTTTAATTCGAATATAAAGTCGAAACACATTGCGAGCCATTAGCTCAGTCGGTAGAGCATCTGACTTTTAATCAGAGGGTCACAGGTTCGAATCCTGTATGGCTCACCATTTTAATGCGCGGGTGTGGCGGAATTGGCAGACGCGCTAGACTTAGGATCTAGTGTCTTCGGACGTGGGGGTTCAAGTCCCTTCACCCGCACTTTATATATGATTAAAAACGAGCGGAAGTAGTTCAGTGGTAGAACACCACCTTGCCAAGGTGGGGGTCGCGGGTTCGAATCCCGTCTTCCGCTCCAACCCTTGCCGGGGTGGCGGAACTGGCAGACGCACAGGACTTAAAATCCTGCGGTAGGTTACTACCGTACCGGTTCGATTCCGGTCCTCGGCACCATCTTGCGCCCGTAGCTCAATTGGATAGAGCGTTTGACTACGGATCAAAAGGTTAGGGGTTCGACTCCTCTCGGGCGCGCCATATATACGGGAAGTAGCTCAGCTTGGTAGAGCACTTGGTTTGGGACCAAGGGGCCGCAGGTTCAAATCCTGTCTTCCCGACCATTAAACAATCACGGGGCCTTAGCTCAGCTGGGAGAGCGCCTGCCTTGCACGCAGGAGGTCAGCGGTTCGATCCCGCTAGGCTCCACCATTACTAAAGAATAGTTGACATATTTTAAAACATATGGTAACATTTCTTAGTCGCTAAATTTGAGTGCGACTTTTAATTTGCTCTTTGAAAACTGAACAAAACAACCAGTATGAAAAAGAGGTAAGAAGAAACGTTGGATTTATCTAACGAGAGCTTTTTATCCCTTGAATCAATTTTTGAAGCTAAGAATAGATGACGGTG
>NZ_WOWT01000075.1:0-1439 GCF_009746545.1 Oceanobacillus sp. AG | reverse complement strand
TGCATCGGTTACACTTAGTTAGACAAATATTTTAAGGTCATATAAACTGAACTCAACAATTAGTAGGAGGAGAATCAGTAATGACCAAAAGAACACGAAGAACATTCACAAAAGAGTTTAAAGAACAAATCGTCCAGCTGCATGCTTCAGGTAAGCCAAGATCTGAGATTATTAAGGAATATGAGCTGACACCGTCTTCTTTTGATCGATGGGTTAGCCAGTACAGTAATTCTGGTTCGTTTGAAGAAAAGGATAATCGAACCCCTGAACAGGAAGAATTAATTAAGTTACGCAAAGAAAACCAAAGACTTGCGATGGAAAATGATATTTTAAAGCAAGCCGCGCTGATAATGGGACGAAAGTAGATGTGATTCGTAATAATCAACACAAATACTCGATATCAGCAATGTGCGACGTCCTACAAATCCCAAGAAGTACGTATTATTATGAAGCAAAAGAACGAGATAAAAAAGAAGAAAAGAAACTTACGAAACTAATTGTGGAAATCTTCCATGAAAACAAACAGGCATATGGGCAAAGAAAAATCAAAAAGAAACTTCAAGAGAAAGGCTGGCAGATCTCCCGCCGTCGGATCGGCAGAATTATGAAAACGGAAGGCCTCGTTTCAAAATATACGGTTGCCCAGTTTAAGCCCCAGAAATCAACGGTGAATGAATCTGATGTCGGCAATGTGCTAGACCGTGAATTCACCCAGGATAAGCCATTAAAAGTTGTGGTCAGTGACTTAACGTATGTTCGCGTGCAACAAAAATGGCATTACATTTGTGTCCTCGTTGACTTGCATAACCGTGAAATCATCGGCCACAGTGCGGGTCCAAATAAAGATGCAAAGTTGGTTCAGCGTGCTTTTGCGACGGTACCCTACAATTTAATCAACCTTGAACTATTTCACACGGACCGAGGCAGTGAGTTTAAAAATCAATTAATTGATGAGGCGCTGGCTACATTTGGTATTGACAGATCATTAAGTAATAAAGGTACACCATATGACAACGCAGTCGCTGAAGCAACCTTTAAATCAATTAAAACAGAATTCGTGAAAGGAGCCGTTTTCTCAAGCCAGAAAGAGTTAGATCTTGAATTGTTTGATTACGTCAATTGGTTTAATAACATTCGCATCCACGAGTCATTAGATTATTTAACACCAAGAGAGTACAAGCTCCAACAGAAATCAGAGCAGACCGCTATCTAACTTCAATGCGACCACTTTACTTGGAGAGGCGGGCGTGATAGCCTTATCCGGTATGCCAGCGTGGTTTTTAAATTGGCTGGCTTCCTGGCTTTTAAATCACGCCCGCAGAGGCTCCGAGTCAAGTGATGAACAGATACAGCTATTTTCATTAGAGAGTATTTTATTTAACGCGCATAAAAAGTTTATACTCCTTAAAAAAATTGTTTGGTTTAGTGTTGACATACCA
>NZ_WOWT01000074.1:0-1497 GCF_009746545.1 Oceanobacillus sp. AG | reverse complement strand
TACACATTATAATATGCCAGGTGCGTTTTTCTTGGAAGGTTCCTTGGAGCATCAGCGTTTGGAGCGCGCAATCCAGAAACTTATAGAGCGTCATGAACCCCTTCGGACTTCTTTTGAAGTAGTTCATGGGGAGCCGGTTCAAATAGTTCATGAAGAAATGAACTTTACATTGAAGGTAAACCAAGCTTTAGAAGAAGATATTCAGGAGAAGATGCAGGAATTTATTCAGCCATTCAATTTAGAGAAAGACCCGTTATTCCGTGCGGAATTGATTCAGTTAGGGAATGAAAAGCATCTACTGTTGATAGATATGCATCACATCATATCGGATGGGGTGTCTATGGGAGTACTGTTTAATGATTTATCCAGTATCTATCAAGGGAAAATGCCACAAAAACTTAAAATATATTATAAAGACTTTGTAATGTGGGAAGAACAGTGGATGACATCCGAAGGATTTAAGCAACAGGAGAATCACTGGTTAGACGTCTTTTCGGATCCAGTTCCAGTTTTAGAACTACCAACGGATTATCCACGGCCAGATATGCAAAGCTTTGAAGGAAGTCGTCTAGAATTTGTGTTGGATGAAAAAATAACTCGTTCACTTAAACAATTGGCTGCCGAAACAGGAACAACCTTGTATATGCTTTTACTCTCTGCATACAATATCCTGTTACACAAATATACCAATCAATCAGATATTTTAGTTGGAACGCCTGTAGCTGGCAGACCACATCCAGATATTCAATCAATGACAGGAATGTTTGTCAATACGTTGATAATGCGTAACTATCCGGAGGGACAAAAGCAAATCAAGGAGTTTATTCAAGAAGTAAAAAGTGGGGCGATTACAGCTTATGATCATGCGGATTATCCATTCGAAATGCTAGTAGAAAAACTAGCTCTGGCTAGAGATCCGAGTCGCAACCCATTGTTTCAGGCTATGTTTACCATGCAAAATTTTGACGAAGGCTTGCTTGACTTGGAAGGACTACAAGTCAGACCCTATGAAATAGATTACCGAATTTCTAAATTTGATTTGACCTTATCTGCAAGAGAAACACAAAAATACATTGAATGTGAAATCGAGTACAGCACGGCTTTGTTTTTTGATGAAACTATTCAACGAATGTCCGAACATTTTATACAGATAGTAAAAGCAATGGTAGCTTATCCCGAAGAGAAAATTTCTAAAATGGATATACTGACAGAACAGGAGAAGCATCAACTGTTGGTTGAATTTAATGATACAGAAATGCCATATCCGAAAGAGAAAACAATCCATTCCTTGTTCGAAGAACAAGTGGAAAAGGTCCCCCATCAAGTAGCTGTGGTATTTCAAGAAAAACAGCTTACTTATAAGGAATTGAATGAACGGGCAAACCGCTTAGCGCGTGTTCTGAGACAACGTGGAGTAACCTCAGAAGACCGAGTAGGCTTATTAATGGAACGGTCATTGGATATGATTGTGGGGATGCTGGCGATATTAAAGGCGGG
>NZ_WOWT01000073.1:0-1641 GCF_009746545.1 Oceanobacillus sp. AG | reverse complement strand
CCCCACTGAAACAATCATGGCTACGCTTTGCGTATCCACAAACTATAATGAAAATAAATCCTAAGCCCAATCAGAGTATTACTCATGCAAATTATGGGAATTGATATAACAACAATACGACCAGGCCGTTAACATACTGGTGGACCTTTTATGAAGGTACCCTGACACTGAAACTGGTTGTGAAAGTAGAAAAGTACAAACTATTGTGCCTCGAGCATGTATACAAAAATTTTGATTTATCATTACTTTCACCTGTATTGTTAAATATATCAAGATAAGGTGGTACTCCCATGGAAGCAATGATTGAACGATGTGCAGGCCTAGATGTACATCAAAAAAGTGTTGTAGCTTGCGTTTTATATGGCTCTTTAGATAAAAGGCCGAAAAAGGAAATCAAGACTTTCCAAACTACTACAAGTGGGTTATTAGAATTAAATGATTGGCTCACCTCCATGAAAGTAACAGATGCAGTGATGGAAAGCACAGGCGTCTATTGGAAACCGATTTGGAATATTCTCGAGGGGAATTTTCAACTTATACTCGCTAATGCAAAGCATGTTAAAAACGTTCCCGGTCGTAAAACAGATGTAAAAGATGCGGAATGGCTCGCAAAGCTTCTACGATCTGGACTTATTGAAAGTAACTTTGTTCCTCCAGAAGACATCCGTGATTTACGGGATCTCACACGATATCGGACAAAACTAGTACACAATTGTACACAAGAAAAAAATCGTATCCATAAGATTTTACAAGACGCAAATATTAAACTGACTTCCGTTCTTTCTGATATTTTTGGAGCATCTGGACGACGGATTCTAAAAGCAATCATCAGTGGAGAAAAAATGGAAGAGGATTCTCTTCGTCATATTGTACACCCCAAAACAAGGGCAAGTATTTCAGAGATTGCAGATACAATAAATGGTCGCTTACGTCGTCATCATCGCTATATGTTACGCCAGCATTGGGAACACATGGAATATATTGAACAAAATATCAAGGAACTGGAGGAACAAATTAGCCATTGCCTTAAACCCTATCAGAAAGAATTAGAATTACTAGATACCATTCCTGGGGTAAATAAAAATGGAGCAGCAATTATAATTTCAGAAATAGGCGTTGACATGTCTGTCTTTAAATCTGATAAGCACTTAGCCTCATGGGCTGGAGTGAGTCCAGGAAACAACGAAAGTGCTGGTAAAAAAAAACACAGTAGAACCAAGAAAGGAAATAAAGCATTAAAAACACTCGTAGCAGAATGTGCACTCAGCACCTTAAGTCAAAATAACAGAATATCCTCTTTTCAAAAAAGGATAATGAAACGTCAAGGCAAAATGAAAGCAAGAATAGCTACGGCAAATTTAATTTTAAAAATAGCTTACAACATACTCATAACTCATGAACCATATCAGGAACTAGGCCCTGATTACATGAAAGAGAAACAAGTTTCCAAAGAATTAAAGATGGTTGAATATCTAAAACGAAAAGGATATAAGATCACACCTACTGATCAAGAGATAGCTTAAGTTCTAAACTAAATATGAATAACTAACTTCATCTCTTAAAAAATCAGGATTTAAGGGATCTACTTTCTTATTGCCATTTTTAGCGTTATTTCGTAAGTATTTTCATACAAATGTTAGT